>RPOS01000025.1 GCA_003820635.1 Verrucomicrobiaceae bacterium
CATCCATCACAGCGGCTGGCGCTGGATCTTCCTTGGTGGCATCACCGCGTTGCTGTTCGGCGCGATGGCCACCGTCGGCATCGGCTGGGTGAAGGTGAAAATGCTGCCTTTCGACAACAAGAGCGAGTTCCAGGTGATCCTCAACATGCCGGAGGGATCGTCGCTGGAACAAACCGCCTCCGTGGCGCGTGAGATGGCCGCCGCCATTCGCAGCGAGCCGGAGGTCACCGACTATCAGGTTTATGCCGGTGTGGCATCGCCCTATAACTTCAACGGCCTGGTGCGCCATTACTTCATGCGCCGTGGCGCGAACGTCGCCGACATCCAGGTGAACCTCGTTTCAAAAAGCGAACGCAAGGCACAAAGCCACGACATCGCCAAGCGCGTGCGGCCGGCCGTCGCGGCAATCGCCGAGCGTTACAGCGCACGCGTCGCCATCGCCGAAGTGCCGCCAGGTCCGCCGGTCCTGCAAACTCTTGTCGCCGAGATCTACGGCCCCACCGAAGAGGCGCGCCTCAAACTTGCCGACGAGGTGAAGAACATCTTCAAGAGCACGCCCGGCGTGGTCGATGTGGACTGGTATATCGAAGCCGACCAGCAGAAGGCGCGCTTCGTCATCGACAAGGAAAAGGCCGCGCTGCACGGCATCAGCGCCGCCACGATCTCGCAGACGCTCAAGATCGCCGTGGATGGCGAGACGGTCGATCTGCTGCACCAACCGGCGGAGAAAGAGGACGTGAACATCCGCCTTGAACTGCCGCGCGCCGCCAAGACCACGGCGGAGGAATTGCTGGCGTTGCGCGTGCGTTCCGGTGATGCGAACGCGCTGCCCGAGCCGGGTTCCTCCAGTTCCTCGCTGGTGCCGCTGCGCGAGTTGGTGACGGTCGAGCACGTCACCGTCGAAAAGAGCCGCTATCACAAGAACCTCATGCCGGTGACTTATGTCATCGCCGACGTGGCCGGTGTGGTGGAAAGCCCGGTCTATGCCATTTTCAAGATGAACGAGGCGTTGAGGAAACTCGACACCCGCGCATTCGGCGGCAGCGGTGCGGAGTTGAAGATCCACAACGCGACGATGCCCTTCAGCGATGCCGAACCCTCGATGAAATGGGACGGCGAGTGGCACATCACCATCGAGGTTTTCCGCGATCTCGGCGCGGCTTTCGCAGCGTGCCTTGTGCTCATCTATGTGCTCATGGTCGGCTGGTTCCGCAGCTTCCTCACGCCGGCAATCGTGATGATCGCGATTCCGTTCTCACTGGTCGGCATCTTGCCCGCGCACGGTTTGATGGGTGCCTTCTTCACCGCCACCAGCATGATCGGCTTCATGGCCGGCGGCGGCATCGTGGTGCGCAATTCCATCATCCTCGTCGATTTCATCGAACTGCGCCTGCGCGAAGGCATGCCGCTCGCGGAGGCCGTGATCGATGCCGGCGCGGTGCGTTTCCGCCCGATGCTGCTCACCGCCATGGCGGTGGTGGTCGGGGCCGCCGTCATCCTCGCGGATCCGATTTTCCAAGGGCTCGCCATCGCATTGATGGCCGGTGAGATCGCCAGTCTGCTCATCAGCCGGATGGCCGTGCCGGTGCTATATTTCATGGCCAAACGACATACCCATCCCGAGGCCTCGTGATGCGTTTTTAGCCGGAAGATTTGATTCGCCATCAGCCCCTGCGGCCTTAGTTTGTAAGGCACGTGGATAAACCGGACGACAAAACACCGCCGCCGGAGGTTGCTGCCGGAAACCGACAGACCTTCCGAACCACCTGCCGCCAGTTCTGGCAGATTTCGAAGGCATTTTTCGCCTCGGAGCGCAGGCACAAGGCGCGGGGTTTTCTCGTCGCCCTGCTCCTGCTCGCCCTGTCGGTGGGAGGTGTCCAGATCCTGATGAGCTACGCCGGGCGGGACTTCATGACGGCCATCATCCGGAAAAACCCCGGCGCTTATTGGACAGCGCTTGGCTGGTATATCGGCACCTTCGCCCTCGCCGTGCCCGTCGGGGTGTTCTACCGCTGGGTCGAGGAACGGCTGGCCCTGCTCTGGCGCGAGTGGATGGCCCAGCACCTGGTCAAACGCTATTTCAACAACCGTGCCTACTTCCGACTCCGCGGATCGGACAGCGTGGACAACCCGGACCAGCGGATCAGTGAGGATGTTAGAAACTTCACCACCAGTTCGCTCTCGTTTCTGTTGATCGCGCTGAACTCGCTGGTGACGCTGATCGCCTTCATCGGCGTGCTGTGGATGATTTCCGGCACGCTGGTCGGCATCCTTGTCGCCTATGCCGTCGCGGGCACGGCCATCAGCATCGCGATCGCCCGCAAGCTCGTCCGCTTGCATTTCCATCAATACAAAAAGGAGGCTGACTTCCGCTATGGGCTTGTTCGCGTTCGCGACAACGCCGAGTCGATCGCATTCTACCGAGGGGAGAAACGCGAACACCTCGATCTGTTCAACCGCCTCGCCGCCGCGGTGACCAACATGGGGCTTGTCATCATCCTCAACCGGAGACTCGGGTTTTTCACGAACAGTTATAACTATCTGGCATTGGTTTTGCCGATCCTCGTGGTCGCGCCGATGTTCATGCGCGGCCAGGTGGAGTTCGGTGTCGTCACCCAGTCGGCGGGAGCCTTCGCCCAGGTCCTGGCGGCCTTTTCGCTGATCATCACCCAGTTCGGGGGATTGAGCACCTATCTCGCAAGTGTCCAGCGTCTCGGCACCCTGTGGGACCAACTTGACGAGCATGACCTCGAAGAGGCGCGGATCGCCAGTGAGACGGAAAACGCACCCACCGAGGACAGCCGGATTGTGAAACTCGACAAGCTCGACATCTGCACGCCGGGCAATGGCCGGATACTGGTCAAGGAGCTCTCCTTCGAACTGCGCCCCAAACAAAGCCTCATGATCATGGGGCCGAGCGGCACGGGAAAAAGCTCCGTGCTGCGCACCATCGCCGGCCTGTGGTATGGCGGCAACGGCATGCTGGAGCGTCCGGCGGCCAACCATCTCATGTTCCTGCCCCAGCGCCCCTACATGGTGGAGGGCAGCCTGCGCGATCAACTGCTCTATCCTTATCCCGACCGCGGAATTCCCGACGAGGAAATCCACAAGGTGGTGGCCGAGGTGAATCTAACCGATGTTTTCGCCCGCGTGGATGATGACCTGGACCGCGTGCTGGATTGGAGCAACGTGCTCTCCCTCGGTGAACAGCAGCGCATCGCCTTCGCGCGGCTGTTTCTGCGCAAGCCGCAGTTCGCTTTTCTCGATGAGGCCACCAGCGCGCTCGACGAGCAGAACCAGGATGACCTCTATCACCGGATCAAGGACTCCGGCATCGGCTTCATCAGTGTGGGGCACCGCACGACCTTGATCCCCTATCACGAACGGCTGCTGCAACTCGATCGTTCCGGGTCTTGGGAAATCCGTTCTGGCATCATGGACAAGCCTGTCTAGCATGGCTGCAAATCCACACCGATGCCCGCTCATCCTTTCAATGCCTTGTTCGACGATCCTTCGGCATGGCAGGTCTTTGCCTCCGGCCAGGCGGAGGGCAGGATTTCACAAACACACACTCCGGATGGGAATCCGGGCCTGCGCTTTGAGTATGACTTCCACGGTGGCGGCGGCTTCGTGGTCATCCGGCGGGTGATCGCGCTCCAGTTGTCCGACACTTTTGAAATCGGCTTCCATCTCCGCGGCGAAGGACCGCCCAACCACTTCGAATTCAAGGTTGCCTCGCCGGGAGGTGCGAACGTCTGGCGCCACCTGCGGCAGGATTTCAAACTGCCCGCGGAGTGGTCGGACTTTCATTTCCATGAACGCGAGTTTCCCTTCGCCTGGGGACCGGCGGGAGGCGGCGCGCCATCGGCGGTCGAGGCGGTTGAGATCGTCGTGGCTGCGGGACCGGGCGGCAAGGGATGCATCGAACTCGCCTCAGCCTCGCTGGAAGATCAGACGCTTCGCGAGCCCCGATCCATCCGCGCGTCCAGCCATCAGGCAGGCTATGCGCCCGCAGCGGCATTCAGCGCCCATCCCACCGAATGGCGGGCGGCGGCGGATGACGCAAAACCGTGGTGGGAAATCGATTTCGGGCGAAACCTGCGCTTCGGCGGCCTGGTCATCCAATGGCCGGAAGGACTGCCTCCGAGAAACTATCAGGTCGAGGTTTCCACCGATGGCACAACATGGAGCGAGCTCTATCATGCGACCCACGCGCTGGGCGGGCAAAGCCACATCTCAGCCCACGGCGCGGAGGCGCGGTGTCTGCGGGTGGGGTTCAATAACTCCGCCTGCGCCGCATTGCGCTCGATCTCGCTGCGGCCCGACGCGTTTTCCAGCACGCCCAACGAGTTCATCCACTCGGTGGCCAGGGATTATCCTCGCGGCTGGCACCCGCGCTACTGGCACCGCGAGCAATCGTATTGGACGCCCGTCGGCAGCCCGGAAGGAAAACGCCGCGCCCTCATCAATGAGGAAGGCATGGTCGAGGTGGACGAAGGCGGATTCTCCCTGGAACCATTTGTTCTAACAGAAAGCGGGCTGGTCACCTGGGCGGATGTCGAAACCGTGCTCTCGTTGGAGAAACACGGCGGGCCGCTGCCCCGCGTCATGTGGAAGAAAACGGGACTGCAACTTGAGATCCTCCCTTGGGTGGACGGCAAGGGCGATGAACTGACACTGCGGACGACCTATCGACTGAAAGCCACCAAGTCGCACAAGGGCATGCGCCTCGTCGCCGCCCTGCGGCCCTATCAGGTGAACCCGCCATGGCAGGCCTTCCGCAACCTCGGCGGCCGCAGCCCGATCACGCGCGTTTCCGAGGAACCGGAAGGCATGAAGGTCAACAACCGGCTGGTGTTCTCCGACCCGGCTCCTGTCGCGACGGGTTCCGCCATGTTTGAGGAAGGTGGCGTGCTCCGATTTCTAGCAGAAGGCAAGCTCCCATCGGCCGATCAAATCACGGACGAGAGCGGCCTTGCCTCTGCGGCGATGGTTTGGGACCTGCCTGCCAGCGTGAAATCCCTCGAGGTTACCGTCTCGGTTCCCTACTTCGGATCGCGGATCCCATGCGCGCCTGCCGCGAGATCCGCGGCCCTCGCGCGCTGGCGGAGGAAACTCGGCTCCGTGCAATGGCATGTGCCGGCAAACGCGCAACCGGCCTTCGACTGCCTGCGCAGCGCCGCCGGGCACATCCTCATCAACCGCGACGGCCCCGCCATCCAGCCCGGACCGCGGCGCTACACCCGCTCGTGGGTCCGCGACTGTGTCATCATGGGCGCCGCACTCGCCAAGGCTGGCCTGCCCGAGCCACTGAAAGAATTCATCGGTTGGTATGCGCAGTTCCAGCGCGAGGACGGATTCGTCCCCTGCGTGGTGGACCGCGATGGCGTCGATTGGCTCGTCGAGCACGACAGCCACGGCCAGTTCATCTGGGGCGCGCGCGAGGTCTTCCGCAATGGCGGCGATCCACGCTTCCTGAAAAAACTCATGCCCCATGCGAAAATGGCGGCTGACTATCTGATCGCACTGCGCGAACAACGCATGACCGAGGAGTTTCGCGCCGGCAAACGCACTTCGAGTTTCGGCCTGCTGCCGGAATCAGTCAGTCAGGAGGACGAGGACACGCTGGACGCGCGCTCGGAGTTCTTCGGCCTGCTGCCGGAGTCGGCAAGCCACGAAGGATATCTCGCGCATCCGGTGCATTCGTATTGGGACGACTTCTGGGGCGTGCGCGGCCTCGAAGCGGCGGCGGATCTCGCGGAGGCCGCCGGTCATCAAGACGATGCGGAACGCTGGCACAAGGAAGCGGGTTATTTCCAAAACGACCTGCTCTGGTCCTTGGACAAGGTGATCGGGGAAAAGAACCTCAACTACATCCCCGGTTCGGTCGAGTGGGCGGACTTCGATCCCACCGCGACCTCCAACGCCATCGCCATGCTCGACTTCGCGGACGTCCTGCCCGAGCGCCCGCTGCACTCCATGCTCGACACCTACCTCGACGGCTTCCGCCGCAAGCACCGCGGCGAGATGCAGTGGAACAACTACACCGCCTACGAGATCCGCATCATCGGCGCCTTCGTCCGGCTCGGGAAACGCGACATCGCCAACGAGTTGCTCGGGTTCTTTCTATCAGACCGCCGCCCGCTCGAATGGAACCAGTGGCCGGAGATCACCTGGCGCGACCCGCTCTCGCCCGGCCACCTCGGCGACGTGCCGCACACCTGGATCGCCGCAGAATACATCCTCGCGCTCACCTCCATGGTCGCTGCCGAGCGCGAGGCGTCCTCCTCGCTGGTGCTCGCCTCCGGCATGCCATGGGAGTGGATCGCCGAAGGGAACGGCTTTGCGGTTAGAAAACTCCCCACCCGCCACGGGCCGCTGGATTTCCGCATCCGCGCAAGCAGCGAAGATATCATCCATGTGGAGATCGCGGATACGATCACCATGCCGCCCGGAGGATTGTCGCTCATCCCGCCAATGCCTGTTGGGAAACGGATTACCGAGGTCAAGCCGGAGCGGGAGGATTCCGGGCAGCTTGTTTTTTCAGACAACGAAGTCCAAGTCCACTCATTGCCCTGCGTGGTGGAACTTCGGCTTGGAAAGTGAAATGGCTACATGCACAGGCACTTTCCATTGGCTCCGGCGGTCATAGACCGCCGCTACAGTTGGAGTTCATCGGCCCCGAGGCCCCGCTTGTCAGCAAACCCGGCTGGACGGACGGCACCGTCTGGCTGGATGCCGGCGGCAAGAAAGCGGCGACCACGCCGGGCACCTGCGGTTTCCGCGGCGTGCCGGAAAACGTCTGGAACTTGCACATCGGCGGCTACCAGGTGTGCGAGAAATGGCTCAAGGACCGCAAGGGCCGCACGCTCGGCGCGGAAGACATCGCCCACTACCACAAGATCGTCATCGCCCTCACCGAAACCATCCGCTTCATGGCGGAGATCGACCAAGTCATCACAACCCACGGCGGCTGGCCGGGAGCGTTCTCTCGTTAGCTGCCGAGTTTCCTCCCGTCATTCCAGCGTAATGACGAGCCGGTTGCCGTCTTCTTTGAGGTGGCTGAGCCATGATTCCATCGGGATGCGGACGCCTGCGAGGCGGTAGCGATTGTTTTCCCGCGAAAACTCCAGCAACGTTCCGTTCAGTTCGACGGCGAGCGGACCACGGCCGGTTTTCCCGGTGCGGTAAACCACTTCCACCGCACGCCCGGTGAGATTCACGACGGCGGTCATGCCATCCAGATCCGTTGGAATGCACGGGTCCACGACCAACGCATCCTTTTCCATGCACAGGCCGAGCAAACACTGCATGATCAGGCGCACGCCGATACCCGCGCCGCTGGAATAGACCCGCCAACCGCCTTCCAGCGGCACCTCGCCGGTTTTCACTTTGTCATATTCAGCGAAGGCCTCGTAGCGGTCATTGAAGGCGGCGTCCGAGCTTGAGTAGTAACAATTCGCCTGCCTTGGAGCGGCGGAGGGCACGAGTGCGCGGATGGCGATGGGATTGAGCTGGCCAAGACCATGGAAGAACGCGGCCGAATCGCCGAAGCGGGCGAGTGCCTCACAGTAGCGCAGATGGGCGTGCATGTACATGATGCCGATTTCCCGGCCGAAGTAGCTGGCGCTCTCGGCGCGCTGGAAATTCGTCTGCATGCCGCCGTGATAAGCCATCGGGCGGTCGAACAAACGCGCGCCATCCGGAGCGAGCAGATGATCGCGGATGATGCCGAGATGGGCGGCCGCCTGCTCCGGGGTGAGCATGTCATTGATGATGGCGTGGATCACCGGCAGCAGGCTGTAAGACAAGCCGGTGGTGGTGTCGCGGGGATGCAGCAGGTAATCCGTTTTCCCTCCTTCATGAAAATAGGCGAGGCCGGTGAGAACATCGTCCACAATGAGCGTGCGCTGGAATTCAGCGAGGATTCCGGCAGCCATGGTTTCCAGCCCGGCGGCGCGCTCCGTCATGCCAATATGCCTGAAGGCGGCGGCCAGCGCGGTGAATGTCTGATAGTTGAGCGTCACCGTCCACGAGCTGCAAAGGCGCTCGCGCATGTCGGGCTTGGCCGGTTGCAGCGAGTCGTTCCAATCGCCATGGCCATAGGCGGCGAGCACGGTGCCATCGATCACCCGGTGCTGGATCAAATCCAGCGCGCGCTCAACGTGCCGCATGATGCTGGCGGATTCAGCGGAGTTGTGATCCGCATGGAAATAGGGCGGGTGTTCATCCAGCACCGTGGCGTCGCCGGTGGCTGATAGATATTGCGCGAGTGCGAGCAGCGGCCAATAGACAATGTCGCCATGGGAGTCGCCCGGCCGGATGTTGCGCTCGCGCTCGAAGAACATGAACCACTGCGGCCAGTCCCCATCCGGGTTTTGCTGGCGGAAAACGCGGACTAACAGATCCCGCACCGGCTCGAAGCGGCCGAGCGCGAGCAGCAGTTCCACCGGCCCCTGGCAGACATCGCGGGTGCCCCAGCCGCCGCCTGAATATTGTTCGAGGCCGCGCGGGGAAAGGTAGTGGACCAGCGCGTTGTGGATGAACCACGGGAAGATCTCACACGCCCGCTCCGCTGCCGGAGCCAGAGGACTGACCTTTGGCGCCGCGATCCGCAATCCGGAGTCGATCGAATTCCATAACCCGGCGCTTTGTCCCGCAGCTTCATCAACAAGCCGGCCGCGGATGACCAGTCCGGCACTGTCACCCGCCGCGGTGAGGAAACAAATGTATGGCTGGCTGCGTGAAACTCCATCCGCGAAGAGCAGTGCGTCGTCGCCGGTTTCTTCGATCCGCGTGTCCCCGGTCGGTTCGATGAGGAATGCACCATTCGGGAAACGGCGGCCAACGTCGCTCTCGGGTATCGCACGAACCCGCACCGTGTTTCCCTCCATTTCCCACAGGGCGGGCTGTGAGGAACTGCCATCATCGCCATTGAGCGCGACGTGGTGGGAAATGAGGAATCGAACCGGAGCGCCTTCAAGCACCGCAATGGACAAGCGCAGCTCGTGGGCATCGTCCGGTGCTGAGGAAACCACTTCGATCCTGCCGCCCCGGTGTTGATAGATCCAGCGGCAGGAATCCGGGTTCATTTCAAATGCCGAAGGGATTCCCAGCAATCGCCACTCGCCATCCACTTCCACGAAAACCCTTTGCCCGTGGCTGCGGAACAGCCCGAGATAACTGTGGCAGGTGGACAGGAAGCGGTTGATGCTCACATGGCCCTGGGTGACCATCGAGTGAAACACCCCGCCCATCCATGCGGTGGAGGTCAGTGCGGCCTCATCCGGTGTTAGAGAGCCGCCGGAGCGCAACAGATGACCGTGCGGGCGGAGCACTGCGAGTTCCTTTGCTTTGAGCACCACGTGGGTCCGCGCGCCGGTGAAAAACGAGAGAAGGCGATCGTTCGCGCGCTCGGGCTGGCGTAGATCCGTGCCGAAGAAGGTTTCATCGAGCTCATCCGTTTCCAGGAATGGAGCCGTGGAAAACAAGCCTGGCGCGGGGCGGATTCCGGCCAGATCATGCGGCCATGGCGGGCAAACCGCTTCCGGTAATACCAAGGCGGCATCGATCATGGCGGCATCACTCGCGCAGGTGGCGGCGGGTTTGTTTTCCTCGAACCACCCGAAGAAGCCGCGCCGCGATTTCGCCCCGGGTTCCAGCATAACCGGCTCATCCTGGATGGCCACCATCGAGTGTTCATGCTGGAGCCGCTTGCCAGGAAGTCCGGATGCGAGGGCGACAGGCATATCTCCCGCACGGGTTGTGAAACCGTGGAACTGCAGGGCATCCGTAGCATAAGAAACCGCTTTTCCCAGCGAACCGATGACCGTCCATGGGCAGCGACCACCCATCGACTGGTTCTGCCGCGAGGCAACAGCCACGCCCGCCCGCGCATGTTCGAGTGGCGCATGGTCCACGTATTGGCTCACATAGTATTCGTTGAGGCGAACCGCGCCGTAGTGAGCGAGCGCGATGTCCTGAGTGTGGACGAGATCGCAGGTGATGGCTTCAGCGCCGGTGTTTTCAAGTTCCACATGCCAGAACCATGCCTTGGCAGACTCCGCAAGTATCAGACGCACGCGGAATGCCAGCGTGCCCCAGGTTCCGCCGGCCAGCATGCCGCGTTCATCAGATTGATAACAAGCGGGGCTGCCGGGCCCCAGCAAGGGAACCGACTCCACGGTTTTTCCATGGCGACGGAGATAAATGTTTGCAGGGCCGCCCTCGACTTCGTTTCCGGGAAACAGATTGATGATCATGTCCGCGCAGTCAATCCGGCGGACCGAGCCGTTCTTATTGAATTCGACACGCATGCCAGACGGACTGACGGCGGAGAGGAGTGCGGGAGAGCGCGGTTTCATGGGTGGTTTGAGTGTAATGCAAGGACCGCGGAAATGCCGGAAAGCGGATCATCAAGCCGGGTTATCCCTTGCCAGACTGGATGGCGGTGACGGCGATGGTGTAGATGATGTCGTCCACCAGGGCGCCGCGCGAAAGGTCGTTGACCGGCTTGCGGAGCCCTTGCAGCACGGGGCCGATGCTGATGAGGTTGGCACTGCGCTGCACCGCCTTGTAGGTGGTGTTGCCGGTATTGAGATCCGGAAACACGAACACCGTGGCATTGCCGGCCACAGGACTGTCCGGAGCCTTGGTGGCGGCAACTTCCGCAATGGCGGCGGCATCGTATTGCAGTGGGCCGTCTAACAAAAGATCCGGACGCAGGGATTTCGCGATCGCGGCGGCCTGGCGCACTTTTTCCACATCGTCACCGCTGCCGGATTCACCGGTGCTGTAGCTGATGAGCGCCACGCGGGCGGGGATGCCAAACTGCTCTGCGGTTTCCGCGCTCTGGATGGCGATGTCCGCGAGCGCCTCGGCGTCCGGGTTCGGGTTCACGGCGCAATCGCCATAGACAAGCACTTGCTCCGGCAGGCACATGAAGAAGACGGAGGAAACGACGCGCGCGCCGGGGTGGGTCTTGATGAGCTGCAGCGCCGGGCGGATGGTGTTGGCGGATGAGTGAACCGCACCGGAAACGAGGCCGTCCACCTCGCCCATGGCCAGCATCATGGTGCCGAGCATCACATTGTCCTCGAGGGCCTCCTTCGCGTCATGCTCGTTGAGATTTTTGCTTTTGCGCATCTCCATGAGCGGCGCGACGTAGCGCTGGCGCAGCGCGGAGGCGTCAAGGATTTCGATTTCATCCGGCAGCGTCACGCCGTTGGCGGCAGCCACCCGGCGGATTTCCGCAGGATCTCCTAACAGGACACAGCGGGCGATCCTGCGCTGGCAACATGCGACCGCAGCCTGGATGGTGCGCGGTTCGCTGCCCTCGGGCAGGATGATGCGGCGGTTCAACTCCCGCGCGCGTGATGCGAGCTTGTGACGGAAGGCGGCGGGCGACATGCGCACCACGAGGTCCACCTTGCAGCGGTTCTCCAGCTTCTGGCCCGAAATGCTGCGGGCAATGTAATCCATGACGAGGTTCATGCGCTCGGTGTCGTCCGGTGGCACCTCGGCGTTCACCCGCGAGATATTGAGCGCGGTTTGATAACTTCCGGTGCGCACTTTGAGCACCGGCAGACCGGTCTCAAAAGCGCGGTGGCAAAGACCGAGGATCCCGGGATTGAGCGGCGTGTCGCCGGTCAGAACAATGCCCGCCAGGGCCACGCCATTGAGCGCGGCCAGCGCCGCGCCGATGATCACATCCTCGCGGTCGGCCGGCATGATGAGCAACGCGCCCGGCGCGAAAACATGATGAATGTGCGATACGGTGCGCGCACACAGCGCCATCGAGTAAACCCGGCGGCTTGCCATATCTCCGGCGGAAATCACCTCCGCATTGAGATGCCGGGCCACGTCGGAAGTGCGGTAGGCTTTCAGTTTGCTGTTGGCGGGAATGGTGCCGAGCAACTCGAACTGGCCGCTTGTGAAGAGCGATGTGCCGGCCAGCAGCCGCTCGATAGCAGCGGCTGCTTCTTCCGCGGAAGTGATCTCCGCGCCATTGCCATCGGCGGATGAATCCACGATGGGAACCAGGCCGGTCTTGGATTCCTCGATGGGCTTGCCGATCTTGTTGATGATGCAGCCGATGAGCTTCGGGTTATCGATGCCGCCGTAGAGTGCGGCCAGGGTTTCCACCTTGCGTTCAAACTGCTCCGGCGTTTCCTCGCCGAGTGTGGTGACGAGAATCACCTCCGCATCGAGGCTGCTGGCCATCAGCCGATTGAGGCGGTTGTTGAACGTACGACCCTCCGCGGGCAACAGGCCTTCTACGATCACCACATCGGCATCCTCGCCCGCCTCGCTCACTTTTTCGACCACACGCTCCATCAGGTCGTCGATGTGTTCCTCGCGCACATAGTCGTCAGCCTGCTGGATCGGGATCGATTCCGGTGGCGTCCTGCCCATCGTCGTCTGGATGAACAGGACGGAGGGATCGCTTTCACCGGTAACGCTGTGGTTCTGGGTGATCGGCTTGCAGAAACCGACACGGATGCCGCGTCGGTCCAGCGCACGCACGACACCGAGGCATACCGAGGTGAGGCCGACGTTGGCACCGGATGCGGCGAGAAAGAAGGTGTGTCTCATGGCTTGGTTTTTCTATCAGGAAATGAGGCGCAGCGTCTCACGGGCGATCATGAGCTCCTCGTTGGTGGGAACCACAAGGCAGGGAATCCGGCTGCTGGAAGAGCTGACCCTGCCGCCATCGGAGCGGCCATGACTGGCGTTTTTAGCATCGTCGAGATGGACGCCGTGGATCTTGAGATGGACTGCGGTGAGCGCGCGCACTTCGGCGGAGTTTTCGCCAATGCCGCCTGTGAAAACCAGCGCGTCGATGCGATCAAGCGCGGCTGACAGGCCGCAAACGGCCTTGGCGAGCCGGTAGCAGAACACCTGGATGGCAAGCTTGGCGCGGGCATGGCCGTTGCGCGCGGCTTCGCTGAGGGTGCGCATGTCATTGCTCAGGCCGGACAGGCCGAGCAGCCCGCTCTTGGAGTTGAGCATGGCGGTGATCTCTCCCAGGCGCATGCCGGTCTGGTCCTGGAGAAACTGGTGCAGCGCGGGATCCACATCGCCACTGCGGGTTCCCATCACAAGGCCTTCGCTGGGAGTGAGGCCCATGGTGGAATCCACGCTGCGGCCGTCGCGGATGGCGCAGGCGCTGCAGCCGTTGCCCAGGTGCATGGTGATCAGGCTGGTCTCTTCCGGCGTTTTTCCTAACAGCCTGGCCGCTTCCAAGGCCACGTAGTGATGGCTGGTGCCGTGGAAACCGTAACGCCGCACCTTGAGATCCTCATAGTAGGCAAACGGAATCGCATACAGATAGGCCTCGGCCGGCAGCGTCTGGTGGAATGCAGTGTCGAAGACCGCCACCTGCGGCAGTTCGGGAAACAACTCGCGCGCGGTGCGCACTCCCGTCAGGTTGGCGGGATTGTGCAGCGGGGCGAGCGCGCTGCAGCGCTCCACGGCGGCCAGCACCTCGTCACAGATCAGCACCGAGTCCGAGAACTCCTCGCCGCCGTGCACCATGCGGTGGCCGATGCCGCGGGGATTGAGCCCGCCCATTCTGCCAACAGCGGCCTGCAACGCATCCCGGTGAGTGGCCGAGGGCATGGGCAAACTCTCACTTTGCCCGTCCCGCTCGATTTTAAGCACCGCCTCCGGGCTGCCAAGACGCTCGGCCAGCCCCTTGGCCAGCACAGTTTCACCATCCTCCGGAAGCACTGCAAATTTCAACGACGAGCTGCCGCAGTTGATGACGATGACGCAATCGCTGGAGCGGGATGTTTTCATGAAATCAGGGTATTTCCATTTTCATGGCGAAGGTCTCGGTGGTGCGGATCACCACTCTATCGCCCACCTTGTGCCTGCCCAGATCCACATCGTTGCGGACGTCGAACTTCTTGCTGGTGCCGTCAGGAAACCGTAGCGTCGCCTTGCGTTTCTTGTGATCGATGGCGATGACGGTGGCGGTGACCTGATAGGTCTCGGATGTCATCATGGCGGGCTTGGATCCCCGGGGTGCCATGTCAAACTCAGCCTCGCCAACGTCCTCGGTCTTCTCACCCGGCTTGGCCATCCGCGCGATCACCTTCTCGGTGTAGGTGACCTTGAGTTGGTCGCCGATGTGGATCTGGTCGAAGTTATCCACCTCCGGGTCGGCGATGACGGAGAACTTCTCCCCTTGGCGTGTGATCAGCGAGACCTTGCGTCTGGCGGTGTCGATGGCCGTCACGGTGGCATTGATCCTGGTCGTCTGGACAACCTCGCCACCGGGCACTCCCTGTTTGATTTTGGTTTGCGTGTCTGTTTCAGCCGTGATCGTGGTGCATGAAACGGCAGCCATGATGGCTGCGGACAAGAGCAGCAGATAAGTTAGCTTCATTTAGTAATGATGTTAGATTTTGGAGATACTGGAGGAAATGAAAACTCACTTGTGTGCACGAACGCACTCAAGAGCTTGATAAAGGCCAACCACAGGGCATTTGGGGAAAATTGCAATGCCCCGGATAGACGGCATGGCGCCTGCTGGTGGGTGGAGTTCATTTCCGGATTCACGAACAAGCGAATCCTAGCGCGCTTCCTCGCCCGCCTGAAAGGCGATTTTTCAGGAGGCTGTGCCTCACCTGGAATGGGATCGCAAAACCAAGGGCTATGTCTTCGGCCACAGCCGGCATTGGATGGCGGGCATGGCGGTTGCAAACCACCGCCACGGCTCACTCCTCCACCTGCTCCAGCAGCAAGGTCAGGATCTTGCGTGCCGAGTCCGGAATGACGGTGCCGGGACCGAAGATGGCGGCGGCTCCGTTCTGATAGAGGTAGTCGTAATCCTGCGCGGGGATGACGCCGCCGCAGACGACCATGATGTCCTCGCGGCCGAGTTTCTTGAGTTCGGCGATCAGGGTGGGCAGCAGGGTTTTGTGACCGGCGGCGAGCGAGCTCATGGCCACGACGTGGACGTCGTTTTCAACGGCTTGCTTCGCGGTTTCCTCGGGGGTTTGGAAGAGCGGCCCGATATCGACGTCGAAGCCCATGTCGGCGAAGGCGGTGGAAACGACCTTGGCACCGCGGTCGTGTCCGTCCTGGCCCATTTTGGCGACCATGATGCGCGGGCGGCGGCCTTCGGCGGCTTCAAATTGTGCGATGAGGTCAGGGATGTCGTTCATATCACCTTGGTTGCTGAATTCCTTGCCATAGACACCGGAGATCGAGCGGATGGTGGCTTGATAGCGGCCGAAGTGTTTCTCGAGGGCGTCGGAAATTTCGCCGAGCGAAGCGCGGGCCTTGGTGGCCTCGATGGCGAGGGCGAGCAGGTTGCCTTCACCGCCACCGGCGCATTCTGTGAGCGCGGCGAGAGCGGTCTGGCAAGCGGCTTCGTCGCGTTCGGCGCGGAGTTTCTTGAGTCGCTCGATTTGCGAGAGTCTAACAGCGGTGTTGTCCACGTCGAGGATGTCGAGCGGGTCTTCCTTGGTGAGGCGGTATTTGTTCACGCCGACGATGGTTTCCTCGCCGGAGTCGATGCGTGCCTGGCGGCGTGCGGCGGCTTCCTCGATGCGCATTTTGGGGATGCCGGCTTCGACGGCCTTGGACATGCCGCCCATTTCCGCAGCTTCCATGATGTGGCCCCAGGCGCGATGCATGAGTTCGTGGGTGAGGGCCTCGACGTAGTAGGAACCGCCCCAAGGATCGATGACGCGGCAGATGGCGGTCTCGTCCTGGAGGAAGAGCTGCGTATTGCGGGCAATGCGGGCGGAGAAGTCGGTGGGCAGGGCGATAGCCTCGTCGAGCGCGTTGGTGTGCAGCGACTGCGTGTGGCCGAGCGTGGCGGCCATGGCTTCGATGGCAGTGCGCGCGATGTTGTTGAACGGGTCTTGCTCTGTGAGAGACCAGCCGGAGGTTTGAGAGTGCGTGCGCAGCGCGAGCGACTTCGGGTTCTTCGGATTGAAGGTCTTGACGATCTTCGCCCACAGCATGCGGGCGGCGCGCATTTTCGCGACTTCCATGAAGTGGTTTTTTCCCTGCGCCCAGAAGAACGAGAGGCGGGGAGCGAAGGCGTCGATGTCGATGCCGGCGGCGATGCCGGTGCGGAGGTATTCCCAGCCGTCGGCGAGGGTGTAGGCCATTTCGAGGTCGGCGGTGGCGCCGGCTTCCTGCATGTGATAGCCGGAAATCGAGATCGAGTTGAATTTCGGCATGTTCTTCGAAGTGAACTCGAAGATGTCGGCGATGATCTTCATCGAGGGCGTGGGCGGATAGATGTAGGTGTTCCGCACCATGTATTCCTTGAGGATGTCGTTTTGGATCGTGCCGGCGAGTTGGTCCAAGGTCGCGCCTTGTTCGAGGGCGGTGACGATGTAGAACGCGAGCACGGGGAGCACCGCGCCGTTCATGGTCATGGAGACCGAAACCTTGTCGAGCGGGATGCTGTCGAATAGGATCTTCATGTCGAGTATCGAGTCGATGGCCACACCGGCCTTGCCGACATCGCCGACGACGCGTTCGTGATCGGAGTCATAGCCGCGGTGGGTGGCGAGGTCGAAGGCGACAGAGAGGCCTTTTTGTCCGGCGGCCAAGTTGCGGCGGTAGAAGGCGTTGGATTCCTCGGCGGTGGAGAAACCGGCGTATTGGCGGATCGTCCACGGTTGAAAGCAATACATCGTGGCATAGGGGCCGCGCAGGAACGGTGCGATGCCGGCCTGGTAGTTCAGGTGCTCCATGTCCGCGAGGTCGTCTTCGGTGTAAAGCGGCTTGACGGGGATTTTCTCCATCGTGTCCCATACAATCTGGCCGATGGGTTTGCCGTGTTCTTTTTCCAGCGCGGCAGACCATTCCGTGTAGCTGGTTTTGGAGGGGGCGGCGGTGTAGGGGATGGAGGCGAATGCAGGGCGGGACATTGGGAAGAGAGATTGGATATTAGAGATTGGGAAATTGGCATGACGGTTGCAAACCGCCGCCACGGTTAGAGGACTCCGGCTTTTTTCAGAAGCTGTTCGTTTAACTCGTAGTTGTTGCTTCGGACGTTGACGAAGTCATCGACTCCGGCGGCGCGCCATGCAGCCTCGTTTTCGGCGGGTGCTCCGGCGAGGAGGAGGTGGATGGCGGGCCTGGCGGCTTTGACGGCCTTAGCGAGGGATTCTGCGACTTCGACGTAGTTCGCATCATCCGAGGTGATCACGGCGATGGCGGCTTGGGATTCGGAGAGGGCCGCGAGGGCGTCGTCGATCGACTTGAAATCGCGTTTGCCATCCACGGCGAAACCGGCGGCTTCGAAGAAGGCGGCGGTCCAGTCGGCGCGCAGGCGGTATTTGCGCGAGGGGCCCATGTTGAGCTGGAGGATGGTGGGCGCGGCACCGGTTTTCGCGGCGAAGGCGGCGGAGGCGTCGCGCAGGGCTTCGTATTCCTCGGCGGCGCGGCGTGCGGGCAGCGGGGTGACGGTGGGGCCGGTTTCCTCGCAGATGAATCCGGTGGCGAGGGCGAGCGAGAGTTTGGTGGCTCCGGCTTTGGCGGCGGCGATGGCCTGTTCGACCATCAGGGATTTGTTAGAAACCGTGATGTCGAGCATTTGAGGAGCGGGGGCACCGGGGATGTTTTGTCCGGCGCGGCACTCGACGCTGCGGATGGCGAGTTTCCTGCCTTTGAGGTCGGGATACATGTTGGCACCGACGATCTTGTCCTTGCGGCGGCGGATGTTGGTGAACTTGGCTTTGGTGACGGCTTGGACCGCTTGCTGGACGGTGCCGGCTTCGAGCGCGGCGAGCATGCCGCCTTGTTTCTCGATGTCCTGGAAGATCTCCCAGCTTTTGGCGGCGATCTTGTCGGTGAGCCACTCGATGTAAGTCGAGCCACCAGCGGGATCGATGACGCGGTCGAGTCCGCATTCTTCGCGCAGGATGGTGTGCAGGTTGCGGGCGATGCGGCGGGAGAACTCGTCGGTCTTGCCGGAAATTTCGTCGAAGGGACCGATGTGGAGGCTATCTACACCGGCGACCACGGCTGCGAAGGCTTCGGAAGTGACGCGCAGCATGTTGGTGTGGGCGTCGTAGGTCGTCTTGTTCCACTTCGAGGTGCTGGCGTGGATGTGGACGGGCGCGTTTTCCACACCGTAGGCGGAGGCCACCTTGCTCCAGAGCCAGCGTGCGGCGCGGATCTTGGCGATTTCCATGAAGTAGTCCGAGCCGACCGAGAGGCGAATGCGGGTTTTTGAAAGCGTGGTTTCCGGCGAGATGCCGCGGGCTTTCATTTCCTCGAGGTAAGCGACGAGGGTGGCGATGACGTAGCCGAGCTCCTGGGTGGCGGTGGCTCCGGCGTTGTGATAGACATCGCCCTTCACGCTGATGGTGCGCAAGCCGGGGGCGTTTTTGACCGCGTAGTCTGTTAGAGCGGCCATGTGGTCGAAACGCAGCGAGAGTGGCTGGCGCGAAATGCCTTTCGAGACAAGGTCGGCGAGCGGGTCGTTTTCAAATCCACCGCGGAGCTTATTGGAGGGAACGCCCATTTCCTCGGCGGCGGCGATGACCATCGGGGCAAGGGAAGCGACGGAGGGACCGCCTTGCCACCAGGTGGAAATGGCATCCACGGCGACACCGTCGAGTGCGACTTTCACGTCGGCAGCGGTGTCGAGACGGACGCCGCCGGTGCAGCAATCGTCCTGGCCGCAGCCGACGAAGAGGTTGAGTTCGCTTTGTCCGCCGTTGAGTCCTTCATGGATGAGGCCGTTGAGTTCTGCGGGCGTGTTGGCCTTGAGTTCCTGCGAGACTTCCCAACCGGCCTTGAGGAACCCATCGGCGCTGCTGCCACGGACGAGCGATGCGGAACCGGGGAAGTGCTTGAGGTGTTCCAGGTCCGCGATGTCCTCGCGGCGGTAGATCGGCTGGATGGTGATGTCCTCGTAGGTTTTGCTGACGAGTTTTTGTTCAAAGGACGCACCCTTGAGCAAGGCTTCCGCCGCGGCGTGCCATTGGTCGTAGGTGTGTTCGGGGAATTCGGATAGAAGGGACATTTGAGATTTGAGATTTGAAATTTCAGATCAGAACTTCGTGTTCCGCATGTCGCCGGATTCGAGGAAAGTCTCGTGGAAGGCGAAGGCGGAGCGGAAGGATTGCGGGGTGTGGCCGTTTTCGGTGAGTTTGAAGTATTTCCAGAGGAGGTCCTTGTAGGAGGGATCGACGCAGTTGGTGATGACCAGTTCGGCGCGCTCGCGCGGGTCCTTGCCGCGGAAGTCGGCGACGCCGTGCTCGGTGACGAGCACTTGGACCGAGTGTTCGCTGTGGTCCATGTGCGAGCACATCGGCACGATGGCGGAGATGTTGCCGTCCTTGGCGGTGGACGGGCAGGTGAAGATGGAGATGTAGGCGTTGCGGGTGAAATCCCCGGAGCCGCCGATGCCGTTCATCATCTTCTGGCCGAGCACGTGGGTGGAGTTGATATTTCCGAAGATATCAGCTTCCAGAGCGGTGTTGATGGAGATGATACCGATGCGGCGGACGATTTCCGGGTTGTTGGCGATTTCCTGCGGGCGCAGGAGGAGCCGGCCGCGGAAGTAGTCGAGGTTGTCGTAGATGCTCTGCAGCACAGGATCCGTGACGGTGAGGGAAACGCCGGAGACGAAGCCGCAGCGGTCCTGTTTCACCAGTTCGATCACCGAGTCCTGGATCACTTCCGAATACATCTGGAAGCGCGGGATTTCCGGGTGTTCTCCCATGGCTCCGAGCACGGCGTTGGCGACGTTGCCAACGCCGGACTGGATCGGCAGGAAGCATTTTGGAATGTGTCCGTTGCGGATTTCAGAGGCGAGGAATTCGGCGACGTTCATGCCGATCTTGGTGGTCACTTCCGTGACCGGACTGAAGTCCTTGACCTCGTCCGGGCGGTTCGAGTGCACGATGCCGGCGATTTTCTTCGGATCCACCCAGACACGCTGGGTGCCGATGCGGTCATCGGCGTTGCAGATGGGGATCGGGCGGCGATGAGGCGGGGATTCCGGTTCGTAGATGTCGTGAAAGCCCAGCAGGGCTTTAGGGTGACGCTCGTTGACCTCGACGAGGATCTTTTTCCCCTTCGAGAGGAAGGTGGGAGCGGCTCCGACGCTGGTGGTCAGGAGGATCTTGCCATCCGCTGAAACGTCCGCCGCCTCGACGATGGCCCAATCCACATCCCCAAGGAAACCATAGCGCACATACTGCGGGAGCAGCGAGAGGTGCATGTCGAAGAAGTGCGTCTTGCCGGCGTTGATGCTGGCTCGCAGGTCCTTGTCCGACTGGTAGGGCGTGCGGAACTTGATGGCATCGGCCTTGGCAAGCGCACCATCGAGCGACGGACCGGTGGATGCGCCGGTGATGACGCCGACCTTGAAATCGCGGCCTGCGGCGTGTTCGGCCTTGGCCTTTTCGGCGATGGCGGTGGGAATCACCTTGGCGGCCCCGGCGGGGGTGAATCCGCTGAAGCCGATCGTTTGGTCGTGTTGAACGAGAGTGGCCGCCTCTTCGGCGGTGAGGATGGGATAAGGGCTGTTCATGTGACGTGAATGCGTGATGGGATTACTTGAGAATCGAGAGGAAATATCCGGCGGCTAGCGCGCTGCCGATAACGCCGGCGACGTTGGGGCCCATGGCGTGCATGAGCAGGAAGTTGGCGGGATCCGCCTTCATGCCCATGTCATGCGAGACGCGTGCGGCCATCGGAACAGCGGAGACCCCGGCGGAACCGATTAGCGGATTGATTTTATTTTTCGAGAAGACATTCATCAACTTGGCCATGAGCACTCCTCCAGCGGTGGCAAAGGCGAAGGCGACCACTCCGAGGAACAGGATGCCGAGGGTTTGTGAATTGAGGAAATGGTGCACACCGTCGTGGAAACCACCCATCTTGAGGCCGACGCAGACGCCGAGGAAGATGGTGACGATGTTGATGATTTCGTTCTGCGCCGCCTTGACGAGGCGCTCGGTGACCTTGCACTCACGCAGCAGGTTGCCGATGAAGAGCATGGCAATGAGCGGGCCGGCATCCGGCACGACCAGGATGGAAAAAATCATGACCACGATCGCGAACATCAATTTTTCGAAGCGGCTGACCTTGCGCAGTGTTTTCATGCGGATCTTGCGTTCGGCCTCGGTGGTGAGCAGCTTCATGATCGGCGGCTGGATCAGCGGCACCAGAGCCATGTAGCTGTAGGCGGCCACCGCCACCGGCCCGAGCAAGTGCGGGGCGAGCTTGCTGGTGGTGAAGATGGAGGTGGGACCGTCGGCACCACCAATGATGCCAATGGAGGCGGACTCCAGCAGATCGAAGCCAAACAGCGGTGCGGCGACGAAGGTGATGAATATTCCCAACTGCGCGGCACCACCTAACAGAAGAGTGCGTGGATTGGCGATCAGCGGTCCGAAATCGATCATGGCACCCACTCCCAGGAAAATGAGCGGCGGATAGATGCCGAGGTTGATGCCCTGCCTGAGATACCAAAACAGTCCACCGGCCTCGTTGGCGGTGGGGGCCATGACCATCAAGTCATACGCCGGAAGGTTTGCAACGAGCGCGCCCAGCGAGATAGGCACCAGCAGCAGGGGTTCGAAACCCTTGACGACAGCGAGATAGAGCAACAGGCCACAGATCAGCCACATCACGCACATCTGCCATTGAAGTTGGGCGAATCCGGTGTTCAGGAACAATTCCTTGAGATCGACGAAGGCAGTTAGAAACATGATTCGGGA
This sequence comes from Verrucomicrobiaceae bacterium, assembly GCA_003820635.1. Next base: position 21,714 of record RPOS01000025.1, read on the forward strand.
TTGCGTTAAGACTCGGTCGGCAGGGTCATCATCGGGTCACGCGCCGCCGGTGGAAGCCGGCGGCGGCTGCAGTGCGGAAGACTTCAACCGATGGTGAAGAGCGGCTGCCCCTCGTCGACGGCGTCGCCGATCTTGACGTGGATGGCCTTGATGGTGCCCGTGGAGGTTGCATTGATCGGCGTGTACATTTTCATCGCCTCAAGGGTGATGACATGTTCGCCTTCTTTGATTGGGGTGCCCACTTCCACAGCGATGGCTTGCACGATGCCGGCCAGCGGGCTGGTCATGTCTCCCGCGCCGGCGGCGGCTTTGGGGGCGGCGGCTGGTGCTGCTGGCGCAGCGACTACCGGAGCGCTGCTGACCGGGGCGCTTGCGGCGGGTGCCGGGGCCGGCATGACGACGGGAGCCGGAGCGGGTGCTGCGGCGGTGGATTCGAGTTTTTCGACGACGACGTGGTAGGTCTTGCCATCGACGGTGATGCGGAGTTGTTCCATGATGATATGTAGTGTGGTTAGCGGATGCGGTGTGAGTAGAGGACTGCCTGGCGACCGGCTTTTTCCCAGCTCATGTCCATCGGTTTGATGGAGATGATGCGGCGGGTGCCGCCGGACATGCAGGTGACGGCGGCGGCGATGACGGCGGCGATCTCAGACGGGACGGTGTCTGAATAATATTCGGCCACAGCGGCGGCGACTACCGCCACCGGAACCTCGGATGCCGGAGTGGGGGCTGTGGTCTTGGCCGGAGCAGGCTGAGGAGCGCTTGCAGGGGCCTGGCGGGCATGCAGGATGGCGATGATTTTCGCCACGGCTGCGGTGATGCCCCACATGAGAGTGAGGGTGATGAGAACCATGAGCATGCCACCGAGGTGGGGCAGCGCATCCCAGACGGAATGCGAGTGACCGAGGTCCTCGGTGGCGGTGGCGATGAGCAGCGGGATTTGCATGCGGGTTCAGAGCGGAATGTTGCCGTGTTTCTTGGGCGGGCGGGTCTCATGCTTGGCCATGATGCCGCGGAAGGCGAAGGCCAGGGTGCTGCGGGAGACGGCGGGATCGATCACATCGGAAATCATGCCGTTGGATGCCGCTTGGTAGGGTGATGCGAATTTCTCGGTGTAAGCTTTGCGGAGTTCCAACTCGAGGGCTGCGGGATCCTCCGCTTCTTCGAGTTCCTTTTTGTAGAGCACCTTCATGGCACCCTGGGCCCCCATGACCGCGATCTCGGCGGTGGGCCAGGCGAAAACGAAGTCCGCACCCATGTCGCTGGAGCACATGGCGAGGTAGGCGCCACCGTAGGCCTTGCGGCAGATGAGCGTGATCTTGGGTGTGGTGCAGGACGCCCATGCGAAGAGCATCTTGGCACCGTGGCGGATGATGCCGCCGCGTTCCTGGGCGAGGCCGGGCATGAAGCCGGGCACGTCCACCAGTGACAGCACCGGGATGGAGTAGATGTTGCAGACGCGGATGAAGCGCGAGGCTTTGTCGGAGGAATCGATATCAATGCAGCCGGCCTTGACCTTGGGTTGGTTGGCGATGATGCCGATGACGAGGCCTTCGAGCCTGGCGAAGCCGGTGATCATGTTGGGGGCGTAGCCGGGTTGGATTTCAAACCAGGTGCCGGGGTCCACCAAGCGGTCGATGACCTGCTGCATGTCGAGCGGGGACTTCGGATCAGCGGGGATGATTTCATTCATCCCGGGGTCCTCGTTCCACGGGATGTCGTTATTCATGGTGTGCGGGGTATTGCCCAGGTTATTGGACGGCAGGTAGTCGAGCAGGCGCTTGGCCAGCTCGATGGCGTGCTGATCGTCCTCGGCGACGAGGTGGATGTTGCCGGAAACGGTGGCGTGGGCGTTTGCGGAGGCGAATTGGTCGAGCGAGGCGACCTGGCCGGTGGCGGCCTTGATCACGTCTGGACCGCAGATGAACATGTTCGCGTTCTTCCGCGTCATGATGATGAAATCGGTGAGCGCGGGCGAGTAGGCGGCACCACCGGCGCAGGGGCCGGCGATGATCGAGATTTGCGGCACCACGCCGGAGGCCAGCACGTTGCGGAAGAAAATCTGACCGTATCCGGAGAGCGCCTCGATGCCTTCCTGGATGCGGGCACCGCCGGAGTCGTTGATACCGACCACCGGGATGCCGGCCTTGATGGCAAAGTCCATCAGATCGCAGATTTTCTTGGCGTGGATGGCGCCGACGGCACCGCCGCCGACGGTGAAGTCTTGGGCGTAGGTGGCCACGGGGCGGCCGTGGACGTAGCCGGTGGCGCAGACGACGCCGTCACCGGGCATCTTGCGTTTTTCGAGGCCGAAGTTGATGCACGAGTGGTGGGCGTGCATGCCGAACTCGATGAAATGGCCGCCGTCGAAAAATGCGGCGAGTCGCTCACGGGCGCTCAGCAGGCCTTTTTCGTGGCGTTTCTCGATACGGTCGATGCCGCCGCCGATGAGGGCTTCCTCGCGGCGGAGTTTGAGCGCTTCCAGTAATGATGGGTCGATGGCCATGATGTTGGTTCAGACAATGTGTTCGGGATCGGCTGGCTGGCAGAACTCGGTGAGCACGCCGTAGGTGGACTTGGGGTGGAGGAAGGCGACGAGTTTGTCGCCGGCCCCCGCGAAGGGGACTTCGTGGATCAGTTTCGCGCCCTGGTCCTTGGCCTGGGTGAGCTGGCCGGTGATGTCATCGGTGGCGAAGGCGATGTGGTGAATGCCACCGGCGGGGTTTTTCTCCAGAAACTTGGCGATGGGACTGTCCTCGGAGGTGGGTTCGAGCAGTTCGAGGTGGACGTCCCCGGCGGCGAAAAACGCGGTGCGGACCTTTTGGGATTCCACTTCCTCGCGGCCTTCGCAGTGGAGGCCGAGAACGTTTTCGTAGTAGGGAATTGCCTCGTCGAGGGATTTGACGGCGATGCCGAGGTGGTCGATTTTAGTGATCATCGTGGTGGAGTGCTTGCGCGTTGGAGGGGATGATTGCAGGTGCTGCCCGGCTGACACCGCAGGAAGTCGCTAAGGCTGTGCGTATTTTACCCCGCGCAGACCGGATTGACGCTGGGCAGATTCCACAGCGGGCGAGCGACGAGTCCAGATCATAGCAAATGACGCGCAAATTCCGTCCCAAGCGGACGGGGTGCGCGTCACGGCACCTGATCCGGATCCTGGTGCCATGGCAGGCCGTGGTCGGCGTTGTGCTGGAGCTCGGCGATGACCTGCGCACCGAGCAGCAGGATCAGGGCGGCGACCTCCATGGTGAGCAGCACGATGACGATGGTGGCCATCGAGCCGTAGATCACGTTGAATGCGGAAATGTGGGCGTAATACGAAACGAGCAGGTGGCGGGTGGTTTCCCACAACACGGTGGCGGTGAAGCCGCCGGCCAGCGCCCGGCCGATGGAAACGCGGGCCACCGGCATGATCTTGTAGAGCAGGGTGAAAAGCACAACCAGCCCGAGCACGCCTATTAGATAAACGAGCAGGCCGATGTGCGGATCGATGATGGCCCGGATGGATGGGACGTCCTTGAGAATGCTGGTGCGGCTATCGATCACCGCGTTGACCGCGGTGACGAGAATCAGGCCGGCCGCAACGATCAGGATGAACAGGTAAGGCAGCAGCGCGGAGACCCAGAACTTGCGCTTCAGATCGGGCAAGGGCCGGTGAAAGATGATGGCGAAGGCGTCCTCCAGCACCCGGAAGGCCTTGGAGCTGAAAAACATCAGCGTCAGGAGACCGATTCCTCCGACCACTCCGCGGTTGTCGAGAAAACCTTCCAGCACCTCGGAGAGCGTGGGCACGAAACCCGGCGCGATTAGCGAAATTTCCGCAGTGAGCGTCTCCATGAGCAACTGCCTGTCGAACAGCCGCGAGAAAACCACCATCAGCACCGTGCAGAGCGGGATGAGCGAGAGCATCACGTTGAAAGCCACCGAGCCGGTGAGCAGCAGGCCGTGGTTGCGCAGGAAAAAATCCCGCAGCACACGGCTGATAAATCGGATGAATGTCAGCAGATGCCTGAACATCGTGGCGGCATCATGTGCGCTGCGCGTGACCTCCGGCAAATCAAAAGAGCTATGCGGCAGGAACCTTGCCGGGATTGCTGCGGAAACAGAGGGCCACGCAAACGGTGACGAGCGTGCCGACCATGATCCGCCAGGTGAATGCGATCACCGGCAGCCAGTCCGGGTTCTGATAGAGAGGGGTTCCGCTCAGCATGGCCCAAACGTCGTTTGGCAGGTCGGTGAGGAGGGCTACCGCGATGAAGCCGCAGATCATGCCTATCACGTTGCCGCCACAGTTTCCGCGCGTGCGGGTGAGCATGCCGACAAGAAAGACACCCAGCAGTGAACCGTAGGTGTAACCGAACGAGCCGAGCACGATGGGGATGATGCGCAGATCCGGATGGCTCAGTTTCACCCATGCGGTGCCAACGCCGATGATGGACAGCAGCACGGCGAAGCCGACCGTTGCCGCACGGGCCGCGCGCATTTGCTGCCGGGAATCCGCATCCGGACGAAACACGCCGACATACCAGTCCTTGGTGAAGGTGGTAGCCAAGGCGTTGAGCGCGGTGGAAAGCGAGCCCATGGCGGTGGCGAACAGCCCCGCGGCGATCAATCCGCGAACGCCCGGTGCCAGATCGTGGACCATGAACCAGGCAAAGATCCCCGGGTCGCCGGCCGGTTTGTTGGCCGGGTGGAGTTCGTAATATTTCCAAACGAGGATGCCGATGGCCAGGAAGCCGATCACCACCGGCAAGTCAACGAGGCCGGAGAGAATGACGGCGCGCTGGCCGCGCCGGGCATCCTTGGAGGTGAGCATGCGCTGGACCATGTCCTGGTCTGTGCCATGGGTCGCCAGCGTGGTGAAGATGGAACCCAGCAAGGCAGCCCAAATCGTATATTCCTGTTCGAGAATGAATTTGAGGTGTTCTCCAAAATCGCGGCCGGGCCGCAAGCCGGTGTCGATGGCCACAGGAGGCATGATGGCTTCTCCAAAGGCGGACCAACCGCCGGTTTTTCCCAACAGCCAGAAAAACACATAAAACGCGGCGCCGAACATCAGGGATATCTGGATGAAGTCCGTCCACACCACCGCCTTGATCCCGCCGAAGGTGGTGTAAAGCGCCGTCAATGCGGTGATGATCACGACGGCTCCGGCGTAAATAAAGAGCTCTTGGGCGAAGCGCTCCTCGCGGGAAAAGCTCAAGAATTCCGGATTTGCCACCTCCCACGCGAGGGCGAGCAGAATGGCGGCGATGAAAATTCTCGATCCCGAAGCCAGCGAGCGCGTAAGCAGGAATACCAGTGAGGCGATGCGCCGGGTCAGCAGACCGAAACGGATTTCAAGATATTCATAGATACTGGTAACGTTGTGGCGGTAAAACGGCTTGATGAAGATGGCAGCTACCAGCAGACGGGCGAGAATCGTGCCGATCACCAGTTGGGCGTAGAGGAAATTGCGCTTTGCGTATCCCTCGCCGGGAGTGCCGAGGAAGGTCCCGGCGGAGATCTCAGAGGCCAGGATCGAGGCTAACACAGCCCACCACGGCATCGAGCGATCGCCCAAGGCATAGGTTTCCATGGTTTTCTGCCCACGCGAGGCATACAGCCCGATTCCGATGATGACCGTGAAATAGACGCCGATGATGACAAGGTCCAATCCGAATTCCGCCATGCGCGAAACCTAGGGATTCGGGCCCTGAGGCCAAGTTCCAAGTTCTCTGGTCGGATCTAAAGAAACCGGAAGAATTTCCGGGACGGGGGCGCATCAGGGAGGACTTGCCGTCAGTGGCCTTTTCTGGTGTCCACGCCGACAACTCCTTCCGAGCCGCTGAGTTTGCTCCACAGGAGCGAGTAACCCGCGACCCAGACGAAGCAGACGAGAGGAACGATGAAACCAGCGGACATGCCGTCCTTGTCGGCGATGTGGCCCATGAGTTTCGGCATGATGGCACCGCCCATGATGGCCATGACGATGAAGGAGGATGCCTTTTTGGCACGCGCTCCCAGGCCGTAGATGCCGAGCGAGAAGATCGTCGGGAACATGACGGACATGAAAAAGTAGGTGAGGAAGAGCGCGAAGGCGGAAGTCCAGCCGAGTTTCAGGAAGACCAGCAGGCTGCAAAGACCGGCGGCACCGGCGAAGGTGGCAAGCACCTTGTGGGCCGGAAATTTCTTCAGTAGCGCGGCACCGATCACCCGGCCGGCGAGGAAGAAGATGAAGCCGACGGAGGCGAGCGTGGAAGCGCCCTTGTCGCTGAGGCCGAGGACGCCGTTCTTGTGGATTTCGAACCATGCGCCGAAGGAACCGGCCTTCCACGAATCCGGCACGGCCGGGATCTGCGAGGTCATGTAGTTGATGAAATAGGCGAAGATGCCACACTGCGCCGCCACGTAAAAGAACTGGGTGAGCGTGGCTCCCGAGAAGTGCGGGTGGCTCCAGATGCTGTGGTTGGTGATCTTGGACTGCTTGCCGAGAAGCGCCAAGGTTCCGATGCTTCCGAAAACCAGGGAGGCGATCAGCAGGGCTTGGTTTTCATAGGTTTGTTTCTCGGGAAGAACCTTGCCGAGGGTTTGGGCGATATTAGCGCTCACCGATGGAATGGCGACAATGGCGGAGATGATCATGCCGACTGCGACAGAGAGCACGACGATGTTCAGCCAGAGGAAACCCATCGCCAGACTGCGGTTGGCCACCGGCGCGTCGCCGGCCGGGCTTTGGTCATCGAGGTGGAACTCATCCTCGGATTTGATGTCGGGAAGTTTGCAGAAGAAGAAGATGACCGCGAGGACGAGCACGAAGCCACCGATGGCGGCGTAGGGGATCCACAGGGTTTCCGCGCCGGTGCTCTGGCCGCTGGCGTCCTTGCCGTAGAAGAAGGCGGCTCCGGCGATGGGGCCGAAAATCCAGCCCACTCCGTTGCAGGACTGGGCGAGGTTGATGCGGGTGGCGGCGAATCGTTTCGGCCCGAGCACCGTGGTGTAGGGGTTGGCCACGGTTTCCAGGAAGGTGAGACCGGAGGCGATCACGCAGACGCCGAGCAGGAAGGCCGGGAAGGTGGCGATCTTGGTGGCCGGGATGAACCAGAATCCGCCGACGGCGACCATGAGCAGGCCGGCGATGATGCCGCCCTTGTAGCCGAGCTTGCTGGCGAGCCAGCCGGCGGGCAGCGCCATCAGGAAATAGCCGAGATAGTGGGCGAATTGGACCCAGGCGGACTGGGCGAGCGTGAGGTGCAGCTCCTGCTGGAAGTGCTTGTCCATCACGTCGATCATCCCGTTGCAAAAGCCCCAGAGGAGGAACAGCGAACTGACGAGAGTGAAGGTGATGGCGTAGCTCTTGCCTTCGGGTGAGGTGAAAATGCCGGTTTTTTGATTCATGATGAATGCGGTTTGAGATGCGGCTCTTGCAGCGGCTAATCGGTGGGGATGACAGGTCGTGTCAAGCTGTGATGAGGGGTGCCGCGCCTTTCCGGTCCGGGAAATCACAAGAGATTGATTGCCTGATCCGGCAGAATTGTCACATTCGGCGCGTGATCTCCCTCGCAAAAATCTTCGGAAAATCGGATCGTTTTTTTGAACTTCTCGCCGCCAGCGCGAAATCCGCAAACCAGAGCATCGAGGCGCTGGCGCGCCTGCTCAAGGAATCGAATGGCAATGTCTCGCTGGCGGAGTTGGCAGTTGCCCGCCGCAATGAAAAAAAGAATGCGGAGACGATCAGCGAGGAACTCGTGAAGGTTTTCGTTACCGCACTTGAGCGCGAGGATATTGAGGCCCTGTCGCACGCCCTCTACCGGATTCCCAAAACCGTTGAAAAATTCGGCGAACGCTACGAAATCATGCACCATCTGATCAACCCGGGTGATTTCGCGCCGCAGATGTCCATCGCCCAAGAGGCCTCTTCGGTAGTCGTCCGGATGGTGAACATGCTACCGAAGAATCCCAGGCTGGAGGACATCAAGGCTGAAAACGACAAGATGCAGGAGCTGGAGGCCCGCGCCGACCAGCTGGTGCTCGGCTACCTCAAGGAGATTTACTCGGGCCGGATGGAACCCATCAAGGCCATGGCCATGCGTGATCTCTACGACCTGTTGGAAAAAGTCATCGACCGCTGCCGCGACGCCGGCAACGTGGTGACCCAGATCGTTCTCAAAAACTCCTGATCGCACCCGCCCCCATGACGCTCGGGATCATCTTTCTGGTTATCTTCATCGCGCTGACTTTTGAATACATCAACGGTTTCCACGACACTGCGAATTCCATCGCCACCATCGTCGGCACCAAGGTGCTAACACCACGTCAGGCCATCGCGCTGGCCGCATGCACCAATCTGATTGGCGCGCTGGCTGGCCATGCCGTTGCGAAGACCGTCTCGTCCGGACTCGTGGATTCGCAGTTTGTTTCGCCGCTGGTCATCATTTGCGCGCTGGTGGGGGGCATCGTCTGGAACCTCATCACCTGGTGGTTCGGCATGCCATCCAGTTCCACCCACGCGCTCGTCGGCGGCATCTGCGGCGCGGCCGTCGCCAGCGCCCATGGCAAATGGAGCGCCATCATCTGGTCGGTGGAAAAAGTGAAGGACGGCAAGGTCGTGATGGAAGGCGTGCTGCACAAGGTGGTGCTGCCAATGGTCACCTCTCCTGTGATCGGATTCTTCGGCGGCTTTATCATCATGGGCTTTCTCTATGCGGTTCTGCGCTGGTCACGGCCGCGTTTCGTCAACCGCTTCTTCGGCAAGCTCCAGATCGGCAGCGCGGCCTACATGGGATTCGCCCACGGACTGGCGGACGCCCAGAAAACCATGGGCGTGATCACCCTGGCGCTGGTCACCGCCACCGCCGCCGGCAGCTTCGAGCACCTGCCGTCATGGTTGTCCTTCCTGCGCATGGACAAGTCGGCCGCCGCTGAGCGCTGCATCGTGGAAATCGGCCGCAAAGATGCTTCCCAAGAGGAATTGCGCGCAGCTGCCGCGAAACTGGAAGCCGAGGCCGTTAGAATCGAACGCGGCGAATTCCGTGAAGCCTTCCTCACACTCACCGCCAAGACATACGGGGCACTTGGCGATATGGATGCCAGCCAGCGAGTCGCCGCGCTTGCGGCGGCCACCCACCGGCAGGCGGTCGAACGGGAAAACGCCCGCATCCTGACCAAGGTGCCCGTGATCGGCAAGATGGTGGCTGCCAAGATCAACGACTGGAACAAGGCGCTTACCAAGGAAATGGCCGCCGCTGCCGAAGCCGGCAAGCTCCCGCTCGTTGTCGCAGCCAAAAAGGTGGATGAGCTCTCTCCTGATGTGCCGGTATGGATCAAGGTCATCTGTTCGTTGACGATGGCCGCCGGCACGGCCGCGGGCGGCTGGCGCATCATCAAGACACTCGGGCACAAGATGGTCAAACTCCAGCCGGTGCATGGTTTCGCCGCGGAAACCACCGCCGCCACTCTGTTAGCCGTCACCGGCAGCCTTGGCATGACGGTTTCCACCACCCACAGCGTGACCACCGCGATCATGGGCGTGGGCTGCGCCAAGCGTTTCAGCGCGCTCAAGTTCTCGCTCGTCGAGCGCATCATCTGGGCCTGGATTCTCACCCTGCCCGCGGCGGGAATCGTCGCCTACCTCATGGTGAGGCTGTTCCAGATTTTTGGCTGGATCGCTTGAACCGCTTGCTCAAGAGGTGGAACGCCACCGGCACGATGAAGATCAGCAGGGTGAGCGCCGATGTGCCGAGATCAAAGTATTTGCTGGCCAGCATCACATGCACGGGATGGTCCTCGGAGAGAAAATGCCGCGGAATGCTGAGCATGAGTTTGACTCCCAGAATCCCGATCACGATGAACGCGCAGGTTTCCAGAAAATGGAAATGATGCATGAGCTTCACAAATCCCTGAGCCGCGAAACGCATGGTTAGAATTCCGAGGAAAACACCGGTGCAGACGAGAACCAGTTTCGAGGGCATCGGGAATTTCTGCACATAGGCGACGGCGGCCACCACATTGTCGATGGAGAAGGCCAGGTCCATGACTTCCACGGCAAATACCGTGGCCCAGAAGGGACCGAGCCTGCCGATGGTGTGGCGGAACAGCCAGTTTCCCTCGGTGGCCACGGCTTCGGCACCCTCTTCCTCCACCGATTCGTGGCGTGAGAAATGTTTCCACGCCAGCCAGATGAGATAGAGCCCGCCGACGGGCTCCAGCCACCAGATTTTGATGAGCCATGAGGCCAGTGCGAGGCAGATGCCGCGGAACAGATAGGCTCCCAGAATGCCATAACGCAGCGCCTTGCCCCGTTGTTCGGGCGGGAGTCGCATGACCATGGTCGCCAGCACTGCGGCGTTGTCCACCGAGAGGATGCCCTCGATCAGGATCAGAATCAGCACCACCATGACCCCCGCATAGGGGTCCGGGCCGAGTATGGTGTAAGACCAGTCCATGGTGCCCATCAAGGGTTGGTAGGAGCGACCACAGGCTTGAACTTCGCGCGGACGATCTCGACCACCATCGGCAGGATGGAAACCGCGATGATGCCGAGCACAACGATTTCAAAGTTTTTCTTCACGATAGGGATATTTCCAAAATACCATCCGGCCGGAAGAATGAGGCCGACCCAAAGCACGGCGCCGAGGACGTTGAACGCCATGAAACGGCGGTATTCCATACAACCCGAGCCGGCGACAAACGGAGCAAACGTGCGGACGATCGGCACAAAGCGCGCGATGATGATCGTTTTTCCGCCGTAGCGGACGAAGAATTCCGAAGTTTTGTCCAAGTGGCTTTGTTTGATGATGCGGGGAAATTTCCGCACGGCCCAGCCGCCAAAGCGCCGGCCGATCCAATAGTTCACGGTGTCTCCCAAAATCGCGGCGACGAGCAAAACGGCTGCGGCAATCCAAACATTCAGCCCGGACATCGGATCGGCACTAAGAGCTCCAACGGCAAAAAGCAGCGAGTCTCCCGGCAGGAACGGCGTCACCACGAGGCCGGTTTCGCAAAAGACGATCAGGAATAGCAGCGCGTAAACCAACACGCCATACTGCCGGGTGAAAACATTCAGGTGGTCCTGAAGATTGAGAAAAAAGTCAAAAATTTCGGTCATGGTGAATAGGATCATCAGTGGCCTAGCCGGGTGATAAATGCTGTATTTCGGGCCGGTGTAAAGGCTTCAGGCGGCAAGGGCTTCGGATTATGATTGGAAAAACCGCAGGCATCCCGGGTTGACAGATCGCGCGCCAACGTTGCAAAACACCCCTCAGCCAAGTCACCAGCGAGATCCCACAAGTGGAATTTCAGCCGATTTATCCAATTGCAGCAAAAGCCGAACACTCCTCAACTTCGCTCCTCTTTCGTCCGCCACCAAGCGCCAGACTCCTCCACAAGCCAGATCACTCGGAAAACAATGACACTCATGCTTCTCGCGGAAACCGCGATCACCTCCAGTCCCGCCGATTTGAAAATGTGGGCTTACGTGGGCTTCATCGGGCTTGTCATCGTTTTCCTGGCGCTCGATCTGGGGGTTTTCCACCGCGAGGCGCACGAAGTGAGCATGAAGGAATCACTCGCGTGGTCGGCGGTCTGGTTGACATGCGGGCTGTCGTTCACCGGTTTCGTCTATTTCGCCTATCAGCACCATTGGCTCGGCCTGGGGCTTGAAACGCCCAAATACGCGAACGGCGCCATTGTTCTTGGCGAAGTCACAGGGGCCACGGCGGCGATCCAATACCTGACGGGTTACGTGGTGGAGAAATCGCTGGCGATGGACAACATCTTTGTCATTGCGATGGTCTTCGGTTTCTTCGCCATCCCGGCAAAATACCAGCATCGCGTTTTGTTTTGGGGCATCATTGGCGCCCTCATCATGCGCGGCGGCATGATCTACCTGGGCGCGGAACTCATCATGCGCTACACATGGATTCTGATCGTCTTTGGTCTCTTCCTTCTCCTCACCGCGCTGAAAATGGCGCTCATCGACAGCCATGATGACCCGGGAAAAAACCCGGTCGTGAAACTCGCCAAGAAGTTCTTCCGGACGGTGGATTTCTTCGATGGCCAGAAATTCTTCACCCGGCGCACGGTCGCGCCGACCCATGTCACCGATTCGAAAACCGGCAAGCTGGTTTATGCCCCGGCAGAGCCGGGAACCTTATCGGCAAAATGGGCGATCACTCCGCTTTTCCTCGCTTTGATCATGGTGGAGATCACCGATCTGGTCTTCGCTGTGGATTCAATCCCCGCGATCTTTGCGATCACGCCGGACCCGTTCATCGTTTTCACCAGCAACATTTTCGCCATCCTCGGACTGCGCGCCCTGTATTTCTGCCTGGCAGCGCTCATCGCGAAATTCCGATTCCTGAAACCCGCCCTGATCCTGATTCTCGGCTTTGTCGGAGTGAAACTTCTCTTGCTGGCGGCACCACCTTACATGAATGACATCGGCCTTTCGGCGGTGGAAATGAAGAGCATCAAGATCGATCCGATTGTGTCACTGGCGATCGTCGTCGTCACATTGGTTGTGGCATCAGTGATGTCGATCCTCATGCCTGCTAAAGAGAATTCAGAACAGGCATGAGAAACATTCCGAAAAGCGGATATGCCCAACAACTTCGGTTTCAGGCTTAGAGCGCCGCGGGATCCTGCAGGATTTCCGAAACCCGCTTGAGCAGCACGCCGGCGCCGCCGCCATCGACGACGCGGTGGTCGAAGGTGAGGAAAATCTCCGCCACGGTGGCGGGCAGGAAGACCTCCGCCTCGGTGCTCCACACCGGCTTTTTCACGCCCGCGCCGATGCCCAGGATGAGTGTTTCATTCGGCAGCGGAATGGGTGTGCCGAGCGTGAGGCCGAAGGTGCCAAAGTTGGTGACCGTGGCAATCCCGCCGCGGCAATCGTCCTCGGTGAGGCGGCGGCGGCGCGCGCGGTCCACCAGATCATCGTATTCGGCGATGAGTTCGCGCAGCGGTTTCTGGTCCACCTTGCGCACCACAGGCACCACCACGCCGTCCTCGACCTGCACGGCCACGCCGATATCGAAGGCGCGCGGGTGCACCACCTTGTCGCCGATGAGGTAGCCGGCGGTGGTCGGATTTTCTGTTAGGGCGAGCGCGAAGGCGCGCAGCATGTAGAGGGTGAGGCCGGGCTTCGGTTCGTGCGTGCGGCGGTGTTCGAGCACCCGGTCTAACAAAACAGGCAGCCCCACGGTGGCCAGCGGGCGCGTCCAACTGCGGCGCATGGCGTCGGCCACGGCGAGGCGCATCGGCGAGGCCTGAGTGCTCGGCCAGGCATCCAGATAATCCAGGAAACGTTCAAGGTCCTCCACCGTCACGCGGCCTCCCGCGCCGGTGCCGGCGACAGCGGAGATGTCCGCCTCGCGCAGCCCGAGATCGTCCATGCGGGCGCGCATCCGCGGCGAAATGTAGTGGGCACCCATCGTCCCGGCGGGAACCGGCAGGCCTTTCACGCTCGGCACCACGGCGGGTGCCTCCTCGTAGGCATCGCCATCGTCGAGGGCGAAATGCAGGTTCGCCTCGGCGCGGGCGGGACTGGTGGATGCATCGGCTCCGGCGCGTTTCGCCTCCAGCGATTCCAAGGTATCCACGCCGGTGCGGGCGACCTCCTCCTCGGTCACGTCCAGCAGGCCTAACAGACTTCCCACGGAGTAGGAAACCCCCTCCTGCACCTTGATTTCCGAGACGATGCCATTGCAAAGCGTGGTCACGCCCATCACCGCCTTGTTGGTCTCCACCTCGATGATTTCCTGGTCGGTGCGGACCGCGTCGCCCACCGCGACGCCGAGGCGGATGACGGTGGCCTCGGCGATCGATTCACCGAGCTGGGGCATGAGGATGGGGACGGTGGGCATTTGGGTAAAAGCTGAAATGCTGAAATGCTGAAATGCTGAAATGCTGAAAAAATGAAATGCTGAAATCAGAAGGTGAGCAGCTTGCGGAGGGCTTGGCAGATGGACTCGGGCGTGGGGCGGTGGGCGGCCCACAGTTTCGGATGATAGGGCACCGGCGTGTCGCGAGCGTTGAGCCGCTGCGGCGGCGCGTCTAACAGATGAAAACCCTCCTCGGTGACGCGGGAAACGACTTCCGCGGTGACGCCGCCCCATGGAAACGCCTCACCCACGGCGAGCAGACGGCCGGTGCGCGCGACGGAGGCGAGCACGGTGTCGATATCGAGCGGCTTGACCGAACGCAGGTCCACCACTTCGATTTCCCAACCGTCCTGCTGGAGGCGGTCGGCGGCGCGCACGGCCTCGTGGACCATCGCCGAGTAGGCGACGACGGTGGCGTGCTTGCCGGGGCGCACGATGCGGGCCTGGCCGATGGGCAGGTGGTCGCCATTGATGGACTTGGCCTTGAGCCAGCGGTAGAGGAACTTGTGCTCGCAGAAAATGACCGGGTCATCGAGCGTCACGGCATCGATGAGCATGTGATAGGCGTCACTGACGGACGCGGGTGTTAGAACGACGATGCCCGGATACTGGGCGTAGATGCCCTCCATGCTCTGGCTGTGAAAGGGGCCGGAGCCCGGAGTGCCGCCGGAGGGCAGGCGCACGGTGATGGGAATCGGCACACCGGTCCGATAGAAGTGCGTGGCCGCCTGATTGACGATCTGGTTGAAGGCGACCGACGAGAAATCCGCGAACTGCATTTCCACGATCGGACGCATGCCCTCGATAGCGGCGCCCACGGCGAGTCCGATCATCGCGTCCTCGGAGATCGGACAGTCGAAAACCCTGTTAGGAAACATTTCCGCAAGACCCTTGGTGGCCTTGAAAGCACCGCCGAAGGTGGCGATGTCCTGGCCGTAGAGGAACACGCGCGGATCCTCCCGCAGCAGGGTTTCCAGCGCCTCGCGAATGGCATCGATGTAGGTCACGCTCACGGAAAAACAGCTTGAGTGGGTGTAGGGGTGGCGAGCGGAAAGCGCGTGGCCAGCGCGGTCCAGTTTTCATGGTAGGGATCGGGCGCGGCTTCTTGCTGGGCCTGGGCCACGGCGCGCTGCACTTCATCGGCGAACTGCTCCTGCCAGGTGAGGATTTCCTCCACGGTGGCGATGCCGTTTTCTACGAGCTGGCGCATGGCTACCTCGATGCAATCCCGGCCGTAGTGGCCTTGTTTCACCTCACCGGGCACGTAAAACGCATCGTCATGCTCACCGTGGCCGGAGAGCCGCAGCAAGCGTGCCACAACCATCTGAGGTCCCTGCCCTGCCCGGGCGCGGCGGACCGCCTCGGTGATCACGGAGGCGCAGGCCAACAGGTCCGTGCCATCCACGGCCATGCCGCCGATGCCATAGCCGCGCGCCTTTTCCACCAAGTCCGCACAGGCAAACTGCCGGTCGTTCGGCGTGGAGTAGGCGAACTGGTTGTTGCCGATGACCACCACCAAGGGCAGTTTTTCCACCGCCGCGAGGTTGAGCCCTTCGTGAAACGCGCCGGTCGAGGAAGCGCCGTCGCCGATGCAGGTGGCCCCCACCCTTCCCTCGAGCGTGCCCTGCAGGCGCTTTGCAAAGAGCATGCCCGCCACCACCGAAACCTGGGAGCCGAGGTGGGAAATCATCGCCGGCATCCCCTCTTTCGGGCGGCCGCGGTGGATGTTGCCGTCCCGCCCGCGCATCGGCCCCTGGACGGAGCCGAGGTAGGTGCGGGTGCAGTCGAGCAAAGGCTCGCCGAAAGCCGTGCGGCCGGCCTGGTCCCGGATCAGCGGTGCGAAGAAATCCGTGCCCTGGATGAGCGCGGTGCCGAGCGTGGCGCTCACCGCCTCCTGGCCGCGCCCGAGATAGACGCCGCCGACGATTTTGCCCGCTTTGTAGAGGCTGGAGAGCTTGTTTTCCAGAATCCGGGCGCGCAGCATGGAACAGAATACCGACCGCAGAAAATCGCGGTTCGTCGCCATTCCATCCGGGGTAGTATACAGGTCCAAGCGGGGCACGGAGAAGGATTTAAGAGACTGCCGCGGCAACCTGCAACCGCTTTCCCGATTCATTACTCCCGCGGCTGAAGAATCTCAGCCAGCCAGACTGGTCCGCGGAAAAAGCAAAAAATCAGGTGTGGTTTCATGACGGGTGGGAGTCGGCCACAGAAAGCGCGTGCTCGTGGATGAAATGCGGTGGCTCGTGGTGAACCTGCCGCCTTTCCTCGATGACCTCGCCGTCGTCCATGCGGGCGATGCGGTCCGCGTAGGAGAAAATGCGGTTGTCGTGGGTGACGATGATGACGGCTCGCTCCGGCGAGCGGGCGACGTTGCGGAAAAGCTCGAGCACGATCTCGCCGTTCTGGGCATCGAGCGCGGCGGTGGGTTCATCACAGATGACGAGCGGCGGCTCGTGGACCAGCGCGCGGGCAATGGCGACGCGCTGCTGCTGGCCGCCGGAGAGTTTGTTAG
>RPOS01000026.1 GCA_003820635.1 Verrucomicrobiaceae bacterium
GCGCGTCTCATGGCCCGATCCTGCCAGCCAAAACCAAGATGGCAAGCGGATTTCATACATTTTATCTGTCACTATGAAGAAGATCTGTCTCCAGATTTACCCCCTTGCGCGCCGACTTTCCTGCACTAGTTTGCCGCGCCATGAACCGCCGGAGCGTGCTTCTCAAAGCCGCCATCGTCCTCACCATCGTGTGGGCGTCGGTGTGGTGCGTGCGCAGCTACGCCGGTTCCAAGAAGGTCACCGCGGAGCGGTTGCAGTCGCGCATCGAGGCCACGAGCTTCGCCGATTGGTCGGAGCGCGAAACACCGCCGAATTCCGCGGAGGCGAAACGCCGTGAGGATGAACTGCGCGAGATCGCCGCCATGGTGAACCGTCTGGATTTCCAAGAACGCGAGAAAAACCGCCACAACCGGGGCGGCGAGGAGTTTTTCCGCAAGCTCAGCCCGCAGGAGAAAAGCCTCTTCATCGACCTCACCATCATGGAGTCGATGAACCGCTTCATGGAATCGCTTGATGAGATGCCACCGGAGCAGCGGAAACGGTTCGTCGAGCAAGGGCTCAAGGAAATCGAAGCCGGCCGGACCGGCGAGGACCTGGCCCGCGCCGAGGAGCTTGGAGCGGATTTGTTGGAAAAAATCAGCCAGGAAGGCATGCGGGCGTATTTCGAGAAATCCAGCACGCAGACCAAACTCGACCTCGCTCCGCTCATGGAGGCGATCAACGAGACCATGCAGGGTCTCCGCGGCAACGAATTCGGCCCGCGCACCCAATGATGAAACACCGCGGCTTCACCCTGATGGAACTGCTCATCGTGCTGGCGGTCGTTGCCACGCTCGCGGGCATTGGCATTCCATTCGGGAGATCGGTGATGGCCAAGTCACGCGAGGCGGCGTGCTTGAATCAACTCCGCTCGCTGGGCGTGGCCTTGGAAAGTTATCTGCAAGACCACAATCAAATCCTCCCGAACCTGGCCATGGGCCGATCCTCCAAGACCGACGAATCGCCCGTGCTTGAAACCGTTCTACTGCCGTATCTCGAAGCGCCGGACGCGTTCAAGTGCCCGCAGGATTCCACGGAGTTTGAAAAATCCGGATCGAGTTACTTCTGGAACCACCTGCAAAGCGAGTTGCCGGTCTCGCGGTTGGTGTTTTTCGGCATCAATGACCGGCCGGACAAGATTCCGCTCATCTCCGACAAGGAGGCCTGGCACCCGAATGGCACCAATTTCCTCTACGCCGATCAAACCAGCTCGAACCGCATCCGCTTCGCCGCCACCAACTGAAGCCCCGCCATGCTTGAAATCCGCAGCCTGCACAAATCCTTCGGCGGCAAGCCCGCGCTGCACGATGTTTCTTTCAGCGTGGCGCGCGGTGAGATCCACGGGCTGTTAGGTCACAACGGCGCGGGCAAGAGCACCACGCTCGGCATCATCCTCGGCATGGTCATGCCGGATGGGGGCGACGTCACCATCGGCGGCGTTTCCGTGCTTGAAAACCGCTCGCAGGCGCTGCGCAAGGTCGGTGCCATCTTCGAGGCCCCGGCGTTTTACGAGTACCTCAGCGGTTGGGAAAACCTGCGCCTGCTGATGGGCTACTCCGGCGGCTTCGATGCCAAGGCCGCGCGCGAAACCGTCGAACTCGTCGGGCTTTCGAGACGCATCCATTCGAAGGTGCGCACCTACAGCCACGGCATGCGCCAGCGCCTCGCGCTCGCCCAGTCGCTGCTGCCGGAGCCGGAGTTGCTTTTGTTAGACGAACCCACCGACGGACTGGATCCCGAAGGCATCAAGTGGTTCCGCGATTTCATCCTGCGGCTGCGCGACGAGCGTGGCATGACGGTTTTGTTCAACTCGCATCTGTTAGCCGAGGTGGAACTGATGTGCGACCGCGTGGCCATCCTGCGCGAGGGCAAGCGCGTCTTCGAAGGCGAGGTCGGCGGCCTGCACGATGATGATCTGTTGTTCGAGGCCGATCTCGAGCCATGGGAGCGAGCCACCCCGCTGATCCACGCCATGGGCGGCGAAATCCCCGTGTCAGGCCGGATCCGCCTGCCGCCCGGCGCGGACTCCGCTGCGCTGGTGGAGTCGCTCGTCCACGCTGGTATCCGGTTGCGCGCGCTGGCCCCCATCCGCCGCTCGCTTGAGGATCTCTACATGGAAATCCTCAACGGTGCGGGCAGCCCGAATTGATGGCAATCCGATCAGGCCTCCGTCAATGCCGCGCAACTGCCGGGCTTGCGATCCGCCGGGCGGCACGCCATCTTTGCCGCCCAATGCGCTTGAAGCTCACCATTGCCTACGACGGACGCCCCTACAACGGCTGGCAGTCGCAGGCCTGCGGCAACACGGTGCAGGACTTCCTGCTGCGCGCGCTGGAGGAGGTGGCGAAGCAACCGGTGAAACTCCAAGGCTCCGGCCGCACCGACACTGGCGTGCACGCGCTCGGGCAGATCGCGCATTTCGATCCTCCGCCGGAAATTTCGATGAACCCCTTCAACTGGGTGCCGGCGCTCAACTGCAAGCTTCCCGCCACCATCCGGGTCATGGCCTGCGAGGAGGTGACGGCGGATTTTCACAGCCGCTTTTCCGCCACCGGGAAAATCTATCATTATGATATCTGCACGGATCCGGTGTTGCCGCCCTTGAAAGCCGGTTTGGCGTGGCACTTGCCGCGCTTGCTGGATGCCGCGGCCTTGGAGCAGGCGCTCGCGCTGTTTTGCGGACGGCATGATTTCCACGCCTTCGCCGCATACCGCGGAAACGAAATGCCGGACATGGATTGGTTCCGCACCATCCACCGCGCGGACTTGGAAACGCTCGCCGACGGATACCGCATCACCTATGTGGGAGACGGTTTCCTTTACAAAATGGTGCGCCTGCTCACCGGTGCCGCGGTCCATGCCGCACAGGGCCGCATGCGCATGGAGGATCTGGCCGCGCTGCTTGACCAAGCGCCCGGGCTGCCGCTTGGCAAAGCCCCGAACTGCGCTCCGGCCGACGGGCTTTATCTCCAGCAAGTGCTCTACGGAACAGCCCATCCGTAAGAAAAATTGCGGAATAATCCCGCCGTGCCATACTCCCATCCGTGCCCATGAGTGAGTTTGAAGAACTCGTAGATGCCCATTATCAGGCGCTGTTCCGCTTCGCGATGTCACTGACGCGCGACTCGGCCACGGCGTGCGACTTGGTGCAGGAAACCTTCTGCATCTGGGCCGCCAAGGGCGATCAGCTGCGCGACCGCTCGAAGGCGAAAACCTGGCTCTTCACCACGCTGCACCGCGAGTTTCTCAGCCACCGCCGGAAGGCCTCCAGGTTCTCGGACGAGCCGCTCGACGAAGCCGCCGCCGAGTCAATGGCTGGTCCCGAGGAGGATGCGGACCGGCAAATGGACGGACAGCGCGCGCTGGAGTTGTTAGGTGCGCTGGACGAAACCTACCGCGCGCCACTCGCCCTCTTCTATCTCCAGCAGCACAGTTACAAGGACATCGCCAAGATCCTCGATGTGCCGATCGGCACGGTGATGTCGCGGCTTTCACGCGGCAAGGAAATGCTGCGCCGCAAAATGATGGAGGAGCCCTCGAGCGCTCCCAAAAACATCCTGCAAATTCAAAACGGAGAACTGCAACAACACCATGGATAAGGAACAGGCAAAATTCATCCTGCGGAGTTTCCGGCCGGATGGCGCGGATGTGGACGACCGCGATTTCGCCGAGGCCCTCGCGCTGGCCATGGAAAACCGCGAACTCGGCGAATGGCTGGCGCAAGAGCGCGCCTTCGATGCCTCGTTTGCCAATGCGCTGGCCTCCGTGACACTGCCGGAAACCCTGCGCCATGACATCCTCGGCTGTCTCGCCGGCGAACGCGGGGATTTTCCGCAGGCCGAGGACGAGGTCGATGCCGCGATGATCGGCGCGCTGGCCTCAGTCCAGCCACCCGCACAATTGCGCCGGGAAATCCTCACCGCGATGGAGCGCAGCAGTTCCGCCGCCTTTCCTCCCAAGTCGCTATGGTGGCGTCTCGCACTGCCGACGGCTGCCGCAGCCGGAGTGGCACTCGCCTTCACGCTCACCCAAAACGCAGGCGAAAAGCCGTCAGCCGTGAATGCCGGGCGGGTGCCCGTGGATGTGGTCCAGGCGGGCTTCATCCGTGCCTACCAATCACCGCTCTTCAGTCTGGATGAAACGCGCGATGACCATGGCGAACTCATCGATCACCTGAAATCCCGCAAGCTGCCCTGCCCCGGTTGCCTGCCTCCCGGCTTGGTCGGCGTCAAGAGCATCGGCTGCCGCGAGCTCGTCATCGACGGCAAGCGCGGCTCACTCGTTTGTTTCGATGAGAGCGAAAACGGCGTCGTTCACCTGGTCATCTTCCGTCGCGAGGATGTGGATGGCGAGCTGCCGGCGCGCGATCACCCGACCTTCTCCCAGGAAGGCCACTGGGCCACCGCCCGCTGGGAGGATGAGCGCCACGTGTTCATCCTCTTCGGCGCCACCGATGTGCACCGGCTGGCATCGTTGTTTTGAGAAGCGGATGCTTCAGATCATCGCGATCTGACAGTTGGATGATGTCCGGCTATGAAACCCGAGCCATCATCGCCGCCTTGATTTCCTGAAGTTTCTCGCGCTGGGGCGCGGCACCGCGGGCTTGGTCCGGCTTGCCGCCGCCTTTGCCGCCGGCGAGGGCGGCGAGATCGCGGAGGAGGTCGCCGGCCTTGAGGCCTTTTGTTAGAGCGTCGGCCCCGCAGTGGGTGGCGAGGTGGAGTTTTTCGCCGTCATCGACGATGAGCAGCGCGGGACCGGCGAAGTTCTTTTTCTTCAGGCCGTTTTGCAGTTCCTGGAGCAATGACGCATCGGACTCGAAGGACGCGATGATTGGTCCGCCTTTGGCGACCAATTCGGCGAGCGCTTCGTCGGCGAGGGCCGCGGCTTGGGCGGATTGGATCTTCTTGATGCGCTTCTCAGCTTCGATGCCGGCTTCCTTGGTTTCCTCCAGCGTGCGCTGGCCGTGGGCGAAGGTGGCGTTGATCTGGGAAATATCGGAGCGTTCGGCGAGCATCGCTCCCATGATGTGCGGGAAGTCGTTCACTTCCACCGTGGCTTCGCCGAGAGTTGTTAGTTTTTCGTTTGCCGCGTGGAGTTTCGTGCGGGCGGCCTTGAGATCGGCGTCCCATTTCTCGACGGCCTCGTTGAGGTGCGCCCATGCGGCATCGCCACAGACGGCTTCGATGCGGCGGACGCCGGATGCGATGGCTCCCTCGGATTTGATTTTGAACAAGCCGATTTCCCGGGTGTTGCGGACGTGGGTGCCGCCGCAGAGTTCCATGGACGGGCCGTTGAGTTGGTGAGGCTCGCCACCGATCTGGACGACGCGCACGGTGTCGCCGTATTTGTCGCCGAAGAACTGCATGATGTCGGCGCGGTTCTTGATGGATGCGTGCGGAACCTCGGTCCACGAAACCGAGAGGCCTTGTTGGATCGCGCCGTTGACCATTTCCTCCATCATGGAGAGTTGCTCCGGCGTGACGGCAGCACTGTTGAAGTCGAAGCGCAGGCGGTTTTCATCGACGGAGGAACCTTGCTGCGCGGCGTCTTTGGAAACGACTTCGTGCAAGGCCCAGTGGAGCAGGTGCGTGGCGCTGTGGTGAGCTTCGATGGGGCGGCGGCGGGTGGTGTCGAGAGTGAGGATGACTTTGTCGCCTACGGCAATTTGAGATGGGGGAATGATGTGCGCTCGGGCTTTGCCGATTTGTTGGGTGCCGGTGATGGGGAGGCTGGGACTGGTAGTCCCAGTCACTTGAAGAATGCCGGTGTCGCCGGATTGGCCGCCCATTTCGGCGTAGAAGACGGTCTTGTCGGTGATGACGAAGAGCGCGTCTTCCTGCGGGTGGATTTCGAGGATGGTGGCTTCGACGCTGTCATGATCGAAGCCGGTGAACTCGGTGACGGCATCGGTGGAAATGTCGAGGGCGCGGACGATGTTGGTTTTCTGAGCGGCACGGGAGCGTTCCTGTTGTTGCTCCATGAGTTTCTCGAAGCGCGGCATGTCCACTTTGAGCCCGCGCTCGGCGCAGAGGAGTTCGGTGAGATCGATCGGGAATCCGAAGGTGTCGTAGAGTTCGAAGGCGATGCCTCCGGAGAGGTCATTGTTCCCAATATTGACCATCGCTTCTTCGAAGCGCTTTAGTCCGCGGTCGAGGGTCTGGTTGAAACTAGCTTCTTCCTGCGAGAATGTTTGCTCGATGACCGCTTGGCGGTTTTTCAACTCGGGGAACACATCGCCCATTTCACAGACAAGCGTGGGAACGAGTGCTGCGAAAAATGGTTTGTCGCCAGAGAAACCGAGTTGACGACCATATCTAACCGCACGGCGCAGGATTCTACGAAGTACATAGTTCCTGCCATTGTTGCCCGGCATGATGCCGTCGGCGATGGAGAAGCTGAGAGTGCGCAGGTGATCCGCGATGACGCGGAAGGCGATGGCGGTTTTCATCTCCTCCGTGAAAGCGGAGCGGTCGGCACCGATCGCGGGGTAGATGTTGACGTATTGCTTGCCGCTGAGTTCCTCCAGCTTGCGGAAGATCGGCGTGAAGACGTCGGTGGCGTAGTTGGATGGCTTGTTAGAGAAATCCGTGAAGCCCTTGGTGCCCTGGATGATGGAGCAGGCGCGTTCGAAGCCCATGCCGGTATCGACGTGTTTGGCGGGCAGTTCGCGGAAGGTGCCGTCGGCCTCGGCATTGTATTGGATGAAGACGAGGTTCCAGATCTCGATGCAGAGGTCGGAGTCGTTGTTGACGAGCTTGCCTTGGGAATCGCCTTCGGGTGTGAGATCGACATGGAGTTCCGAGCACGGTCCGCAAGGGCCGGTTTCACCCATCATCCAGAAGTTGTCTTTTACGTTGCCGTTGACGATGTGGATGGCGGGATCGCAACCCTTGCTGCGGAACAGCGCGGCCCACAGATCGTAGGCGTCCTGGTCGAACTCACCGGGATCGCCGGGTTTCGGCGCATAGACGGATGCGTAAAGGCGGCTGGCGGGAAGTCCCCAACGCTCGACGAAGAGTTCCCAGGCCCACGAGATGGCTTCCTTTTTGAAATAGTTTCCGAAGGACCAGTTCCCGAGCATTTCGAAGAACGTGTGGTGGTAGGTGTCGTAGCCGACATCTTCGAGATCGTTGTGTTTGCCGCCGGCGCGGATGCATTTCTGCGTATCGGCGGCGCGTGGTGGATCGTAGGGAGCTTTTTCAACGCCGAGGAAATACGGCACGAAAGGGTTCATTCCGGCATTGGTGAACAGCAGGCCCGGCGACTGCGGGAGCAGCGAGGCGGAGGGCACGATGGTGTGCTGTTTCTCGCGAAAGAAATCGAGGAACGATTGGCGGATTTCGGCGGCGGTCATGGGCGCGGGAGGATGCGCGAGGCCGCGGGCGGAAGTAAAGCGCGGGCTATGGAGTGGATGGCTCGGCAGGCTTCGCGGCGGGATTGAGGAGTTTGCCGAATTCCGCGGCCCAGCTGCGGGCGGACTTGTGGTTGATGTGTTTTTCCAGATGGCCGAGCATGCGCAATGCGGCGGCTTGCTCATCGCCATGTTTGAACAAATCGAGTTCCATCTGCCACTGGAGCTCGGGCACGGTTTCGGCGACGAAGAAATCGTATTCCGGCGGGCGGAGCTCTGCTGCGGTGCCGATTCTGCGGTTGGCGGGATCATTTTCACCGGCCCATGATTCCTGAACGGCCATTTCCTGCTGGATGCGCCGGATCCATGCGGAACGCAGTGCTTCAAGCTGGCCGGGCTTGTGCAGCGGGGGCAACAGGATCTGCTCGTAGATCTGGCCAATGTCGCCGGGTGCCAGCGGCCATTTTTCCAACGTGACCTCGCCGATGTCGTAGGCCTTCGCGAAAACCGATGAGGTCACCGGCTGGCTGAGGATCTGCCGGTGATCCTTGAGTTTTTCCGCGTCGCGGGCGATGGCGGCAACGATTTCCTGCACGCCGGAAATGAGCGGGTCGCGGTCGGCTTTCTCGGAGGCCGCGCGCAGGGTGAGGATCAACCAGCGGAGCTGCAGCCGCAGGGCGAGCCCGCGGCCCGGGGCGGAGAGTTTTTCGGCCTCCTTGCGTTTCCACTCGCGGAAGTCGGAGTTCTTTTTCAACTGGTCCATGAAGTCCACTTTCTCAATGCACTGGAGGTGAAACTCCGCGGCGGCTTGGTCGCCTCCGGCGGCCGCATTGTAGGCGGCGATGGCCATGCGAAACCGCGCGTCCACCTTGGAATCCGCGTTTTCGCGCAGCTTTTCGAGTTTTTCCAAAAGCGCCTCGCGATCCGCCGGGGACAAGGTCTCGGCGCCGGCCGGCTGAATGGCCAGCACCGCACCCATAGTCATGGCGAGCATTCTCATGGCGCATGACATGGCAAATCCCGCGATCCCGGCCAAGGGATAAGAATGCCAAGTTCAGGGCGAAGGGTGCGCAGAGGAAATTCCGATGTTATCTTGCTGCCGCGCTTCCATTTTAAATCCCCTTAGCGTTCCTCGGCGACCTTTACGACCTTTGCGGTTCAGGTGAGCCCGGAAAAACGCGCCGCAGCTCAGCCGCCGGTGCGCGGCGGACGCTTCTTCTTGTCCGGTGTGACGTCGCGGATGCCGCCGGCCTGGCGTTCCTTCTGGAGTTTCTGCATTTCCGCCTGGCGCTCGGCCATGCGCTGGACCCAGGACTTGCCGGCGCCCTTCACCGGTTTGAGCTCGGGCTCGGGCACCTTGCTCATCAACCAGGTCTGGCCGATGGAGAAGATGTTCTGGGTGGTCCAGTAAAGTGCGAGCGCGGAGGCGAAGTTATAACAAAAGAAGAAGAACATGAAGGGCATGAACATGATGATGCGCTGCTGCATCTTGTCGCCCGTCATCGGTGTCATCTTGATCTGCAGGAAGCTGGTGATGGCCATCACCACCGGCAGCAGGTTGATGGGTACGCCGGCCACGTGGGCGAGCGTGTCCGGCTGCGAGAGGTCATTGACCCACAGGAAGCCCTGGCCGCGGAGTTCCACGGCGTATTGCAACATGCGGTAGAAGCCGAAGAAGATGGGAATCTGGAGGAACATCGGCAGGCAGCCGCCGAGCGGGTTGATGCCGAACTTCCGGTAGAGGCCCATCATCTCGGTGTTGAGCTTGTTGGGATCGTCCGGATATTTCTCCTTCAGCTTGTCCATCTCCGGCTTGAGCTTGGCCATGCGCTTCATGGTGTGCGTGGACTTGGCGTGAAGCGGCCAGATGAGGATGCGCACGGTGATGGTGAGGAAAATGATGGCGAGACCCCACGACCAGTTTCTGGCGATGCCATCAAGCCAGCTGTGATAGGTGTTGAGCAGGAAATTGAGCGGGCGGGAGACGAACCAGAACCATCCGTATTGCATCACATCGCCCCAGCCCTCGCCCCAGTAGCGGTCCATCCGGCGGAGCAGGTTGTTGTGCTTGGGACCGATGAAGATGCGGTATTGGAACGACTTGATTTCCGCGGGCTTGAGTTCGCCGGACGGCAGGCGCAGCCCGGCACGCACCGAGGTATGCGGCTTGGGGCCATCCGGCAGGGTGACCTGCGAGGATCTCGCCCACATCGAGGTGATCATCGGTTCCCGTGGCCGCAGCACGGTGGCGAAGAACTGGTTGGTGACGCCGGCGAATTCGACCGTTTCCTCCGGGCTGTTGACGACGGATTTGGCGGCGGAAAACCAGCCACCCTTGAAGGAGCTGCCGGCCGTGAAGTGAACCCGGCCGTCAGCGCGCCAGAAGAAGCCGGTCTGCTGCGGCCACTCGGCCTGATAGAGCGGCGATGCCTCGCCCATGAAAACGCTCGATTGGCTGAGGTTGAGCGCGGCGGTTGTGGCGTTTTCGATCTGCAGATCGAAGTCCAGCAGGTAGGGCGCGCCGGGTTCGCTGCCTTCATTGAGCGTGAAGGCTTTCTTGGCGATCAGGCCGCTGGCGAGCTTGGCGATGTAAACGGCCTTTTTGCCCTCGATGGATTCCTCCGCCTTGTAGGCATAGGGAGTATTATCGAGGGTCTCGTCGGCACCGGCGATGGCACCGATGGGTCCGGGGCCGAAGCGGTTCGCCGTCACGCGGCTGGTCCTGCTGCCGACGTCGAACTCGTTCTGGAACTCGGCGTGCTTGATGCCGCCACCGATGTTGGTGAGGGTAAAGGCGACCTTGTCGTTCTTGAGCACCACGAGTTCCTCCTCGGTGGGCGGCGGCGGAGTCTCGACGGTGAGCTCGGCCGTGGTGGCGACGGCGGGCTTCTCCTCAATGGCGGCCTTGGTTTCGCTCAGTGCCAGCTCGCGTTGTTTCGCCTCGGCTTGGGCGCGCTGGTTTTGTGCGGAATAGTAGAGATTGGCGGCGAGCAGCCCGCCGCAAATGACGAGCACAGCCCAGGTTTTACGGTCGTACATGAATGTGTTGGGAAAGTGTTAGGGATGGGGTGGTCCGGCGTGTTGGCGGCGGCGGTCTTTGCGCGGCGCGGGACCCGTGGCCGGCGGGACGGGGTCATAACCGCAGCCACCCCACGGATGACAGCGGAAAATCCGGCAAATTCCCAACCACGAGCCTCGCCACGGGCCGTGCGTTTCCACCGCTTCCAGAAAATAATGCGAACAGGTGGGCGAGAAGCGGCAACCGGCGGCGGGCCCGGCGGCGAATTTCAGCATCGGATTGAGGATCCGTTGATAGAAACGGATCACCACTCGGATGACGGCGCTGAGGAGGCGGGAGATCACGGTTTGGTAGAGGGCCGCGCCAGCAGGCCGAGGCGGCGGGCCTGGCGCAGCCAGTCGGCCTCGAGCTCGGCGAAGGTGGCTTGGGCTGCCCCGGGGCGGGCGATGGTGACGAGAAACCGCCGGCTTTCGGCAAAGTGCGGCGCGTGGGCCTGGACCAGTGCGCGGAACCGGCGGCGCAGCAGGTTGCGGTCGTGCGCCTTGCCGCTGCGCCGGGTGGTGATGAAGCCGGTGCGCAACGTGTCGAGCGCGGCATCCTCCAAGGTGCTTAAAATGACAAACCGGCCGGCTTTCGCCTGACCGGTGGTCTTGACCCGCGCGAAATCCGCGCGGCTTGTCATGCTGCATTTCCGCGGCAGGCGCATGGCTGGGATGCGTTGGGCTCCCGTAGCGGCGCGGGTGCCGGCAATCAGTTATGCTGCGTGGTGTGGCGCTTGAAGGGAATTTCCACGCCCACGGGAACGAGGCGCTTGCGGCCCTTCTGACGGCGGCGGCGCAGGATGTCGCGGCCGGCCTTGGTGGCCATGCGGGCGCGGAAGCCGAATTGTTGTTTCCGGGTGCGCTTGGAAGGTTGGTAAGTGCGTTTGCTCATGGCGTGGGGCCTCGGTAAAGGTTGTAACGTCCGTCCGCCGGGCGGCTCGGGGCGCGAACTCTAGGCACCGCGGGCACCTTGTCAATCCGCCAGTGGCAGAAATTTTTAAAAAGATGCCGCCGTGCTCAGTCCGCCGCTTCAGCCGTGCCGCCGAGGGCGACGCGCTGCACGGGGCGCAGGGTGACCGGACCGAGCAGGCCGGAGGGCAGCAGCGGATCGGTGGGTCTCACCAACAGCCAGGTGGCAAAAGTCGTGCGGCCGCCGCGCGGGGTCTGGCCGGCCTTCACCCACTCCGGGAAGCTCTTGATGCCGCCGTATGCCTGGAACCCGCTTTCAAGCGGATGGAGCTTTTCGTCGCCGATCAGGCGGTTGAGCCAGCGGTTGGTGACGGCGATGGCGATGTCATTCGCGCCGGGTTTGAGCGCGGTGGTGACATCCACGCGGAATGGCGGCTGCCACAAGTCCGGGAAAACGCGGCCGTTCACACTGACCTCGGCGATGTTTTTCACCATGCCGAGATCGAAATGCCATTCACGCCCGGGAGCGAGGCTGTCCGCCGGCAGCCCGAAGGATTTCCGATAGGTGGCGGTGCCGGAGAAATGCTTCACGCCATCGTCCCGGTGCTGCGTCCAAGAGCCGGGCACGGCAATGCCAACCTTTTCCGGCGCGCCTTGGTTTGGCGGAAAGTGAAGCGTCCAGTCCCCATCCATCATGAGGGGATCCGGCAGCGCGACGGGTTTGACCTCCAGCGAGGTCCCGGCGGCCGTCTGGAAGGTGTGGCCGCCGCGGTCGCGCAGACGCATGACGGTGCCGTCTGCGGTGATTTCCGGCATCGGCCAGTTGCCCGGGCCCCAGTGTGACTTGCCATCGCGCGAGACATCCACCAGTGGCGGCGCGGCTTGCGGAAGATGACAAAGGCGGAGCCGGACGGGCCGAAGGTCATCGGCAGCTTGGTGACGCCATCCACCGCCCGGAAAAGCGCGGGGCGGGTGATGGTGCCGGTGACCGGATCGAGAATTTCCGGAGCCTTGCCGCTGGCGCGGAAACGACAGATGGCGCTCTCGTGCCTGTTCTGCGAGTTGGCGACAAAGTAAATCTCCGCATCCGCTGTCCTGCGATGAATGTAGATGATCTCCGCATCGGCGGAGGAGGCGACGTAGCTGAAATCCGGAGCGCCATATTCCGCCAGAACCGCCGCCAGTGGCCGGCCCCAGATCACGCGGCCCTTGCCGAAACGGTGTTCGGTGACGGATTGGCCGTCGGAGTTCCCCCAGAGACGCTCGGCGGTTTCCCGCACTTCGCGGTCACAGTCCGGGTATCCCATCAGGCTGGGAGAGCGCAGCGGGCGCGGGCATGCCCTCGTCGTCCACGGTGAGGCGGTCTAACAGCTCCAGGTTGAATCCGTCGTAATCCACGCCCGCCGGGATCGGACCCGGATGTCATTGCGGAAACCGAGCTTGGTGGGAATGTCATCGGCCAGCAGCACGGCCACATCGGCCACGGTGTGGCCTTGTTGGAGCAACGGGCAATGTAGCGGTTTCAGGCACCGGCGGCGGGTTTCCCGGTGCGCCCGAAGTTCATGCCCGGCTGCGCGTCCACCAGCGCCGCGCCCTTGCCGGCGGAGACGCTCACTTTGGCCGAGCGCGCCAGATCCTCCGCCGCGGGATGCGCGAGGACCAGCGCGTCCTGATAGAAATTCAATACCGCCTCCGGTTGAGGCAGCTTCAGGCGCACTTGGCCCGGGCCGCTGGCCGTGGTGGCGGTCCACACGGATTTTCTCATCGAATGTTCCGGCTTGTTCCAAGGTCCGCCGAGCGCGCACCAGCCTTCGAGCGGATGCACGCTGAGCTGTATGCCCAGCCGCGCCGCCGAAGCCCGCCCCGGCCATGGCTTCCAGATCCGCGGTGAGGCCCTCGCGCGTGACATGGCTTGGCCTCCGGGGGCGGGTTTTGAAACAAGCTGTCCAAAGCCACCACCGGCGCGGGCTGGTTTCCGGAGGAAATCAAGGTTTCGGCGCACAAAGTGGCGGCAAGCAGGGGTATGAACAGGCGTCTCATGGCGTTTCGAGGCAAAGCCTATCCCGCGGCATGGTGATGTCATGGACTAAGTCCGCTCTTGACGTAACGAAATATTTCATTACGAGAAATACCGTGACGAGCGACCCTGTTCAATTCTTCCGGGCCATGGCCGACGAGACGCGCTGGCGGATCGTGCGGCTGGTGATGGAGCGCGCGTTGTGCGTCTGCGAGCTGGCGGACATCCTTGGCATGCCGCAATCGTCGGTGTCCAGCCACGTGCAGATCATCCGCAAGGCCGGGCTGCTGGAGAGCGAGACCTGCGGCAAGTGGACGTATTTCCGCATCGCACGCGGCCAGCTTGCGCCGCTCAAGGCGATCCTCCGGCATTTTCCCGAAACCGGGCAATTCGCCAAGGATGCGCAGAATGCCGAAGCCCGCATGGCGCGCCGCGAATCCTCCTGCTGCCCCGGTCCGGTGAAACTCGCCAGAAAACGCAAATCCGCCCTCACGCCATGACACTCGCCGAACTCAAATCCCTGCTCGCCAGCTACCCCGGGCACTATTTCCGCCTCAGCCTGCCGGACGACTCGGCGGTGCCCCTTTCCTTCCACGTCACCGAAGTCGGCCGCGTCCACAAGACCTTCCTCGATTGCGGCGGCACGCTGCGCGAAACCACCGTCTGCCAGCTCCAGGTGTGGGTGGGCGAGGATTACGACCACCGCATCGAAACCGGAAAAATGGCCGGCATTCTCGAAAAGGGGAAATCCCTGCTGCCCGACGATTCCGTGCCGGTGGAGATCGAATACGAGGACCGCGTGATCTCGCAATACACCATCGAAGGCCACGAGATGGGTGAAAACGCCGTGGTTCTGCGCCTCGCCCACAAGCACACCGAGTGCCTCGCCCCGGAGCTTTGCGGCCTGCCCTCCATCAACCGCCTCCCGACCCTCGGCGGGAAATCATCCTGCTGCGCACCCGGCCAAAGCTGCTGAAACCATGAACCTCTTCGAACGCCAGCTCACCCTATGGGTCGGACTCTGCATCGTGGCCGGGATCGCCCTCGGCAAGATCGCGCCCGACCTAGCGAAAACCCTCGACGGCATGTCCATCATGGTGAACGGCGCGCCGGTCGTTTCCATCCCCATTGCCATCTGCCTGTTCTTCATGATGTATCCCATCATGGTGAAAATCGACTTCGGCGAGGTGGTGAAAGCCGGCCGCAATCCCAAGCCGGTGCTGCTCACTCTGGTCGTCAACTGGGGCATCAAGCCCTTCACCATGCTCGCCATCGCCACCCTCTTTCTCGGCGGATTTTTCAAGGATCTCCTGCCCGGCACCGAGGTCGTGAAAGACGGCAGCACGGTGGAACTCTACCGCTCCTACATCGCCGGAGCCATTCTGTTAGGCGTCGCGCCCTGCACCGCGATGGTGCTGGTCTGGGGCCACCTCGCGAGAGGCAACCAAGGCCTGACGCTGGTGATGGTCGCGATCAATTCCCTGACCATGCTTTTCCTCTACGGCCTGCTGGGCGGCTGGCTGTTAGGAGTGAATAAAATGCCCGTGCCGTGGGAGGCGCTTCTGCTTTCCGTCGGCATCTACGTCGCCCTGCCGCTGGTGGCCGGATATTTTTCCCGCACCTGGATCATGAAAGCCAAGGGGCCGGAATGGTTCGCGGATAAATTCCTCCATTACCTGACGCCCGTCTCCATCACCGCCCTGCTCGCCACGCTGGTGCTGCTGTTCTCCTTCAAAGGCGAAACCATCCTCGCCAACCCGCTCACCATCCTCTGGATCGCCATCCCGCTGGCCATCCAGACCATCCTCATTTTCGCCATCACCTACGCCGCCGCGAAACTACTGCGTTTCTCGTATGAAGACGCCGCGCCCTCCGCCATGATCGGCGCGTCGAACCACTTCGAGGTCGCCATCGCCACCGCCGTCATGCTTTTCGGCCTCAGCTCGGGAGCAGCGCTAGCCACCGTCGTCGGCGTCCTCATCGAGGTGCCGCTGATGCTGATGCTCGTCCGCTTCTGCCAACGCACGAAGGGATGGTTCAGCCCGCAATCATCAATCCACAATCATCAATAATCAATCATGCCTCCCTGCATCCTCATCCTCTGCACCGGCAACAGTTGCCGCTCGCACCTTGCCGAAGGCATCCTTCGCCGCGCGCTCGGCGAGGGTTTCCGCGTCGAAAGCGCGGGCTCGAATCCCGCCGGCTACGTCCACCCGCTCGGCATCAAGGCGATGGCCGAGATCGGCATCGACATCTCCGGCCACCATTCCAAGCACCTCGATGAATTTCTAACAGACGAGGTGGAGGCCGTGATCACCGTCTGCGGCAATGCCGACCAGGCCTGCCCGGTGTTTCCCGGTCAGATGAACCGCCACCACTGGCCCTTCGACGATCCCGCGCACGCCACCGGCTCCGAGGACGAGCAGATGGCCGTCTTCCGCCGCGTGCGCGACGAAATCACGCGCGTTTTCGGGGCCTACGCCGCCGGTCGCCTCGATGCGAAACGCAGCTGATCGGCTCATGACTTACAATAAGCGGCCGCAGCGCAAGCTACTGCTTGGATCTTCCCTTCGGCCACGCCGGGCTCTGAAGATATTTACGAAAGACAGCGCCTCGATTGGTGTTATGGTCCTCAGTCATCGCCATGAAATTCCCACCACTCATCCTTGTTTCCGCGTTGGTTCTGATCGGGGCCGTAGGCTTCTTTGCCGGCCGCATTTCATCGTCGGATTCGCAAGCGGATGCCGCTGTTGATGGCCCGCAGACCACCCGCTCTTCGCGAGCCTCCGGTCCTTCTTCATCTTCCGCGAGGGATGCCGCTACGGCACTCAAGGAGAGAAATTCGGCTCGTTCCTCCAACTCCGAAACGGATCGCCTGAGCCGCCTGGAAAACATCATGCGCGGCGAAAATCCGCTCGACCGCAACCGCGCGCTGCTTGCGTTCATCGATCGACTCGCGCCCGGCGATTTCGAGGCCGCGGTCGCCCATTTCCGCAGCCTCGGCATCACCGAAAGCCGCATGGGTGAATACGCGCTGCTGCTTTCCGCATGGGCCAAGGCCGATCCCTTGACCGCGCTTTCCTACGCCAAGGAAAACACCAACAACCGCTTCGCCACCGATACGATCCTCACCACCTGGGCCTCGCTTGATCCGGATGCCGCGCTGCGCTGGGCGGAGGCGAATCATACGGGAGATGGCGCGAATCCCCATCTCGCCGGCATCATCCGCGGTCTCGCCGCGTCCGATCCCCAGCGCGCCACCCAGCTTCTAACAGGCATGCCCCGCAGCGTCGAGCGTGGTCAGGCGCTGGACGCGATGTTGCCATATCTGCTGGCTCAGGGAAACGATGCCGCCCGCGCCTGGATCGAGGGCCTCACTGATGACGCGCTGCGCAATGGCGCGATGCTGCGCGCGGCTGATCGACTTGCCGCCGCGGATCCGGCCGGCACTGTGGCGTGGTTGCTTGCCAATCCCGGCGAAGCCACCCAGCGCCGGATGGATGACGTTTACAGCACATGGGCAAGCAAGGACGAGCAGGCCGCCATGAACTCGCTGGCCACGCTTCCCGCTGGAGAAACCCGCAGCGACGCCCTGCGCGGAGTGGTCAGCAGTGTGGCCACCAAGGATCCTGCAAAAGCGGTTTCCATCATGGACCGCTATCCTGCCGATGTGAACGACCGCGTGGTGCGCAATTTCATCTGGCATTCGTTCGGCAGTGATCCCGCGATGGCCGTCAACCAGATCGCCCGCATTGGTGATGCCGGGCAACGCGACCGGATGTATAGCCGTGCGGTGGGCCACTGGCTTGAAGTGGATGCCGCGGCCGCGACCACCTGGATGCAGGCAAATCCGCTGCCGGCACCTGTTCAGGAAGAGCTCCAACGCAGTCTCAACGACGCGCGCTGAGTGATGATGGTTTCCGGGATGGTAAGCGGTTTTCCTTAGGGCTTGCCCGCTGCGGGTTCCTCGCGCAGCTTGCCGCCCGTGGACGAAGAGCAAACAAAGACAAGGACTTGGAATGGATATGTATGTCCTGGCTGCCGCACCGTTTTCCGCGTGGCTGCGGACTTCAGCGGTGCCGAAGTGATGTGCCCATCCTGCAATGAGGCCCTGCGCCTTCCCAAGACTCCCGAAGATGTGCAACCGCACTCCGTGCACCCGGTGAAACTCAAGGATGCGGATGCCGTGGACGCCGCCAAGCCCACCAAGCCGACCAAGCCCGCCCGCGGCACCGTGCATCATCATGATGACGAACCGCCGGTGCTGCGCTCGATGCTTTCCAGCTCCGATGGCCGCATGAAGCTGGCGCTGGCATTGCTCATGCCGGTGGCGGTGCTCGCCGCCGGGCTGTTGTTTTATCCCTTTGGTGAAACCACTCCGCGCGGGACTGCGGCTGCAAGCTCGCCCGCCGTTGCGCCCGGGAACAAGCCCGCAGTGGAAACCTTGCCCGCCCCCGCGCCCCCGCCACCGCCGCCGGTTGCCGTCAATGAGCTGCCACCGCCAGTGGAGCCCGCGCCTGAGGAAGTGCCCGCCCCCGAGATCGCGGCTGCGGAACCCGCACCCGCGCCGCCCGCCCCGGAGATTGTTGAAACCGTGCCGGAAGCGCCCGCTCCACTGCCTGCGCCGGTGGAAGAACCTCCGGTAGCCGCCACCGCAGAACCTGCCGCGCCGCCGCCCGCTCTTGTGGAGGAGGATCTCGTGGAGGCCGTTCCCGCCACACCACCGCCCGCGCCGCCAAAACCCGCGCCCGCCGTCCAAGCGGAAACCCCGCCTGCCGAAGCTCCCGCCCCGGCGGCCAAGACCACGGAACCGGTCCACACCGTCGTCCGTGGCGACACCCTCACCGACATCGCCCGCAGATATCAGGTCGGCATCGCCACCATCAGGAAAGCCAACGGCTTGAAACGCGATGTCATCCTGCTCGGCCAAAAACTCAAGATCCCCGGCGGCACCGCGCCCGCCGCACAACCCGCCGCCACTCCCGCTGCGGAAAAAACCCCGCCGCCGCCAGCCGCCGGCCCCCGCTCCCACACCGTCGTCCGTGGCGACACGCTGGAGCGCATCGCCCGTAAATACAAAGTGGAAGCACGCGCCATCATGCAGGCAAACGGCATGAAAACCGACGTCGTCCGCCTCGGCCGCAAGCTCACCATCCCGCAACCTTAGGCCCCGGATGACCCTCAAGGATCTCGGTTGGAACTCCGATTTCGAAAATGCCTTCGCGCCCTTTCGAGCCAAAGGCTGGGTGCCCGCACGCCTGATCCGCGAGTCGCCCATCAACTTCGGCGCGTTTCTCGAAGGGGGCGAGGAAATCGACGTCGTGCTTTGCGGCCGCGTCTGGCACGAGGCCGCCTGCGATGCGGACCTGCCCGCCGTCGGCGATTGGGTGGCGCTCGAGCTCGGGGATGAAAACACGGACTCGGTCATCCGCGCCACGCTGCCCCGCAAGTCATGCTTTTCCCGCAAGATGCCCGGCAACAGCTCCCAGGCCCAGGTGATCGGCTCCAACATCGACTTTGTCGCCGTCGTCACCGATGCCGGCCCGGACTTCAACCTCCGCCGCATGGAGCGCTACTTCATGCTCATCGAGCGCAGCGGCGCGAAAGCCATCGTGCTCGTCAACAAATCCGACCTCTTTCCCAAGGAGCAGAACCAACAGGCCGCCACGGAAATCGCCGCGCTGTGGGACGGCGCCAGCGTCCACATCACCAGCGCGCTCAAGGGCGAGGGCCTCAAGACGCTGAAGAAATATCTCAAAAAAGGCGTCACCATGTGCATCGTCGGCTCCAGTGGCGTCGGCAAGTCCACCCTCGTCAACCAGCTCTACGGCGAGGAATGGCAATGGACCGGCGAGGTCAACGAAGCCACCGGCAAGGGCCGCCACACCACCACCTCCCGCGAGCTCGTCCCGCTCTCCGGCGGCGGCATGCTCATCGACAACCCCGGCATGCGCGAGATCCAGATGTGGACCGACGAGGCCACCCTGCGCGAAAGTTTCTCCGATGTGGATGAACTCGCCGCCGGCTGCCGCTTCGCCGATTGCAGCCACCGCAGCGACGCCGGCTGCGCCATCCGCCAGGCCGTCGAAAACGGCGCGCTCGATCCCGCCCGCCACGAAAGTTTCCTCAACTTGGAAAACGAAATCACCGCGCTGAAAAAACGCGCCGAGAAACGCCGCATGGCCGTCGAGCGCTGGGCCAAGCGCAGCCACCGCGTAAAAGCCCGCAACCTCGCCGACCGCATCCAGCTCGAGCGCGACGAACGCGGCGATATCTGACCGACGTGTGATGCTTGGAAGTCGGGACTGGTCTTGGAAACACCGGAACGCCTGTTTTCAGCGAAGGTGCTGAAAACCACACGGGACTGACGCTTGGAAAATTTTTTTTGCGATTTTGGAGGGTGACCTCCCATTTGTCCCACCCCGGAGGGTAAAAGCTGAGGCCTGCAATGCCGAAACGCTGGACTTTCCACCCCTTCATCTGCTCACGCCGGACACGCCGCAACCCGCCTCATGGTGGCTGCCGCGTCCCGCGGCAGACCGTGGTCGTGGCATCCCGCCGCCGGATTCCGGAACGCCCAAACATCCCGGTCGGCAGCCCAAACGGCCCGGTCGATCTTCCAAACGCCGTGGTCGGCACTCCAAACGGCCCGGTCGGTGCCCCAAATGCCGTGGTCGGCACTCCAAATGGCCTGGTCGATGCCTCAAATGCCGTGGTCGGCTCTCCAAACGCCCCGGTCGATGCCCCAAACGCCGTGGTCGGCACTCCAAACGGCCTGGTCGGTGCTCCGAACGCCCCCGCCGGGTGCCGCACCGTGGCCGCTGCGGATTTCCCCCATCTCCCCCCAAACCACTGACAACCAATAACCAAAACCACTGATACCCGATGAAAAACGAATTCGCCAACCGCCAGAACATGCACCTTGCCGTGCTCTCCCTGCTTGCCGATCCGGCCCACCTGCCGGCTTGGAAGGACCTGAACCCCACCGCCTTCACCGCCCGCGCCGCCGAGCTCGGCCCCATGGTCGATGCCCTCACCGATTTGATCGCCGGCCAGCAGGCGGACACCACCGGCCACGCCGCCGATAAGGACCGCGAGGAAGAAGAACTCGAAACCGTCGCCCATGAGATTTCCCAGGCCCTCGCCGGATGGTTTGAGGATCAGGGCCGCGTGGCCGATGCCGCCCAGATCGATCTCTCCCGCAGCACCTGGCAGGGCCTCCGGGATGCCGACCTCATCGCCAAGGCCCGGCTGCTCCACGGAAAACTCAGCGCCGCACTCGCGGAGGATGCCGCCGCCCTTCTCGATTACGGCCTCAGCCCGGCGGATGCCACGCTGCTCGCCAAGGAAACCGCCGATTTCGAGGCCATCGTCGCCAACCCCGCCGCCGCCATTTCCGGCCGCAAGGCGCTGACCAGCTCCCTGCGCCCGAAATTCCGCGAAGTGACCGCACTGCTCGCCAAGATGGACCGCCTCGTCCTGCGCTTCCGCAAATCCGAGGCCGGCACCCGCTTTGCAGACGCCTGGCAGGCCACCCGCATCGTCCGTGATCTGGGCGAAGCCGCCCCCCCGCAGCCCGCCCCGCCCACGCCCTGAATCCATAACCGGCAGGGCGGTCCCACCCCGCTCCGCCGTGGTTTCCGCCGTCCGGCGGATTCTCCGGCGCTGCGGGCCGCATCGCCTTGCCGGGTTTCCACAAAGCGCATCTCCTTCCCGCCGCCTGATCCAAGAATCCGCTCGCCGCAGCGCGGGCTGGCTCCTTAGTCTCACCTCCATTCATGCCAGCTCCCGATTCCGTCCTCAAGCTCTGCGAAACCTTTGCCGGCCACCGCGAGTTCTACCGCTCCGGGAACTTCAACGAGGCCCAGCTCCGCAAACAGTTCCTCGATCCCTTCTTCGCCGCGCTCGGCTGGGATATGGACAACAACGAAGGCCTCGCCCCGCAATACCGCGATGTCATCCATGAGGACGCCCTGCGCGTCGGCCCGCATGTGAAGGCTCCGGACTATGCCTTCACCATCCACGGCCAGCGGAAGTTCTTTCTCGAAGCGAAGAAACCCTCCGTGAACATCAAGGGCGACGTGGCACCCGCCTATCAGCTCCGGCGCTACGCATGGTCCGCCAAGCTGCCGCTCTCCATCCTTTCGGATTTCGAGGAGTTCGCCATCTACGACACGCGCATCAAGCCGGGCAAAAACGATCCCACCTCCACCGCCCGCACGTTTTACTGCACCTTCGAGCAATACGCCGAAAAGTGGGACGAAATCGCCGGCATCTTCTCCAAAACCGCCATCCTCAAGGGCTCCTTCGACAAATACGCGGACTCCGCCAAAAAGAAAAAAGGCACCGCCGAGGTGGACACCGCCTTCCTTGAGGAAATCGAGCGCTGGCGCGACCTGCTCGCCCGCAACTTCGCGCTGCGCAATCCCGCGCTCAACGTCCGCGACCTCAACTTCGCCGTTCAGAAAACCATCGACCGCCTCGTCTTCCTCCGCATTTGCGAAGACCGCGGCACCGAGGATTACGGCCGCCTCCGCACCATCGCCAACGGTACCCAGACCTATCCGCGCCTGCTGGAGCTCTTCCGCGCCGCCGATGCCCGCTACAATTCCGGACTCTTCCATTTCTCCCATGAGAAATCCCAGGCCGAGCAGCCGGACACCCTCACCCCGCACCTCGCGCTGGATGACAAGACCCTCAAGGACATCATCGCCCACCTTTACTACCCGGATAGCCCTTACGAGTTCTCTGTCCTGCCCGCCGACATCCTCGGCTCCGTCTATGAACGCTTCCTTGGAAAAACCATCCGCCTCACCGATGGCCACCAGGCGAAGATCGAGGAGAAACCCGAAGTCCGCAAAGCGGGCGGCGTCTATTACACGCCGTCCTACATCGTGGATTACATCGTCCAGAACACGCTGGGCGTTTTGCTCGAACCTGTAGCGGCGGTCTGTGACCGTCGCACGAATTCCGATGCATCCCAACAGCCACCGGCGGTCACAGACCGCCGCTACATTTCCATTGAGCAAGCAGCCAAGCTCAAGGTCGTGGATCCCGCCTGCGGCTCCGGCTCTTTCCTCATCGTCGCCTATCAATACCTGCTGGACTGGCACCGCGACCGCTATTGCGAGAACCCGGAAAAATGGAGCAAGGGCAGAACCGCCACCCTCTATCAGGCGCGCGGCGGCGAATGGCGGCTCACCACCGCCGAGAAAAAGCGCATCCTCC
Organism: Verrucomicrobiaceae bacterium; assembly: GCA_003820635.1. The sequence goes on from RPOS01000026.1 coordinate 22,605, forward strand.
TCAACAACATCCACGGCGTGGACATCGACGCCGCCGCCGTGGAAGTCACCAAGCTCTCCCTGCTGCTCAAAGTCCTCGAAGGCGAAACCGCCGAGATCGCCCAGCGCGACTTCCTCAAGGAACGCGAACGCATCCTGCCGGACCTCGGCAAAAACATCCAGTGCGGCAACTCCCTCATCGGCCCGGATTTCTACGATGCTCCTGAAATGGACCTGCTCGACGATGAAGCGCGCTACCGCGTCAACGTCTTCGATTGGAAAGCCGCTTTTCCAGAGGTGTTCAAGCAGGGTGGCTTCGATTGTGTTATCGGGAATCCACCGTATGTGCGCATCCAGGCGATGAAGGAATGGGCTCCCATCGAAGTGGAAATTTACAAGAAAACCTATCGCTCCGCCGCGTCCGGAAATTATGACATCTATGTCGTCTTCGTTGAAAAGGCGCTCCAACTGCTGAGCGTCAAAGGCCGTTCCGGCTACATCCTGCCGCACAAATTCTTCAATGCCCAATATGGACGCAATCTCCGCGAGTTGATCGCCAAGGGACGCCACTTGTCGGAAATCGTTCATTTCGGTGATCAGCAGGTTTTTTCCGGCGCAACCACCTACACCTGCCTGTTGTTCCTGGACCGCGAATACAAGCCAACTTGCCCGTTCGTGAAAGTCCATGATCTGGAGGCATGGAGAAACCGGATCGATGAAGTGAGAAAAATCGCCAGCCAGGGTGGATCAAGCGTCGGCGAGGATCAGGCGATCTATCGAATCCAGCGAGCTGCAATCGATGAAGTCGTCACCATCGGCGATATTCCACTCGCTCAACTCGGAGGTGATGATTGGAACTTCGGTGTCGGACGGCTAGCCAAACTCATGCGGAAACTTCAGGCGAGTCCGGTGAAACTGGGAAACATCGCCCGGCTGTTTGTCGGAATCCAGACGGATGGAGACGCGATTTTCATCCTGCATGATGCGACAGGCGGCTCCAAAACCACCGAAGCATACTCGAAGGCTCTCGATTCGAGAGTTGTGGTGGAAAACACATTGCTGCGCCGCCTTCTGAAAGGATCCGTCAATTTGGATCGATATGAAATCCGGGATGATGGGAAGCGATTGATCTTCCCTTATGCACCGGACTCTCCAAACGAACTTGTTCCGATGGATCAAATCGAACGGAACCAGCCAAACGCCGCGAAATACCTCAGGGAACTTGAGCGGGTCCTGAAAAAACGTGGCAAAGGAAAGCTCGGAAACGCATGGCATGGATACGTTTACAAAAAGAATCACGGGCGGCTGGCTGGCCCGAAAATTCTCTGCCCGGCGATCGCCCGTGGCGCTGCGTTTGCCTATGATTTCACTGGTGATTTCTTTTTCACTGGTAGCGGAAGCGGAGGAGGCGGCGCGTATGGCATCCGGCTCAATGATGATCAGAAAATCGCTTCTGAATGGCTGCTGGGTGTTTTGAACTCAAAATTGGCGGATTGTTTTTTCAAATTGAACAGCACGCCGTTTCGTGGTGGATGGATCGCACTGACGAAGCAGCATATCGAGGTTCTCCCAATTCGCCTCATCGACTTCACCAACCCCGCCGATGTCGAGAAGCACGACCGGATGGTTTCGCTGGTGGAGCGGATGCTGGAGCTGGTGCCGAAGCGGCGGGCGGAGAACAACCCGCAGGTGGCGGCGCAGCTCGACGCGCAGATCGCCGCGACGGACCGCCAGATCGACCGACTCGTCTATGATCTCTACGGCCTGACGGAAGAGGAGATCAAGCTGGTGGAGGGCGCGTGACCCGAATTGATGCCATCGAAACCCCTCATCCCGGAGGGATCGCAGCCAGTAGCCCGGGGTCGAGGGAGCGGGAGCGACGACCACCCCGGGACCGGGCATCCAAAAAAGCCGCGCCTGGCATGGGTGCCAGCGGTGGCCGTGATCGTCTTCATGGGCTGAAGCGTGCGCTGTCCCGCGCAATGGCGTGAAGGATGGCGGAGCGGCCGTCGCGGGTTTTTGCGGAGTTGGAGGCAGGTCAGGCGTCAGGAGGGACGGCTTGTTCTCCTCTTGTATCCGTCTTGCCCGCGTTCCAGCCGCTTCCAACAGCGGTGCTGCAAACACAGCACGCATCACCCGTCGCTGAAGCCATGGCCGACAAGTAAGGGAGCAATGCCCGACCCTGGAGTGATGGAAGCGAATCACTCCGGGATATCCGATTCGGTGGTTTGCCTGATGATTCATTGAGTGGGTATGCGCGGCACGGTCAAGGTACGGTTGCCATGCGGGTGGGGATGGATTATCGATCCGGCGTTGATGGACCTGCCCGCCCGCAAACCGCTGATTTCCCGCTACCGCCTGAAGGCGCGCGGGTTTTTGAACGCCATCTCGAATCGCCGGGAATTCGAGGGCGCGCTGATCCAGATCGACGGCGGCTATGGCTGCATCCACCCGTGGCCGGAACTGGGCGATCCGCCGCTGGAGAAGTGTCTTGCGGATCTGGCGGGCGAGCGGCGCTGGCCGGTTGTGCGGCGCGCGGTCCGTTGTGCCGACTACGACCGCGTGGCGCGGCGTTTCGAGCACTCGCTGTTTGAGGAAATGGAGGTGCCGGACAGCCATGCCACGCTTTCCATCGCACGGGTGGAAGGAGTGGCCCGCGCGGTGGAGGCCGGGTTTTCCGTGATCAAGCTCAAGGCGGGATCGAATCCCGCGGCGGAGGCGAGGTTTCTCGATGAGATGACGGCGGAGTTTCCGCAGTTGAAATGGCGGCTGGATTTCAACGAGTGCCTGGAACCCGGAGCCGCCGCGGGATTTCTAACAGGGCTGGCGGAGCAAACCCGCGCCGCCATCGACTTCGTGGAAGACCCGTGTCCGTATTCGGAGTCCGCATGGAAGGAGCTCCACCGGCAGACGCGCGTGAAGCTAGCCGTGGATCGCGAGGCGGCTCCGCTCAGCTCCGCGGCGCAGGTGATGGTGATCAAGCCGGCGATCGACGAGCCGTTTCTGTTAGGCGAGGCGGCGCTGCGCAACCAGCAGCGCGTGGTGATGACCAGCTACATGGACCACCCCGTGGGCCAGGCCTTCGCGGCGTGGGAGGCGGCGCGGCTGGGTTTGCAGTTTCCCGGGCTGGTGGGCTTGTGCGGCTTGCAGACTCATCATTTGTTCGAGCCGGACGCGTTCACGGAATTGCTGGGTCCGTGGTCGCCGGTGTTCCAGCCGCCGGCCGGCAACGGGCTGGGTTTCGATGACTTGCTCGACGCGCTGCCATGGACCCGTCATTACTAAAAGGAACGTGGCGGCGCTTTGCAACCGCCATGCCCATCCCACCCATGCCGCGATGACACCCGGAATCATGGTTTCCCCCTCGTTTTGGAGCGATCCGGACGTCTTCGCGGCGGGGGATTTTCCCGGGAAAATCCCAGCCCTGCCGGAGTTGCGCGGGCACGTGCTCTTCCCGACCTCCGGCAGCTCCGGCGCGCCGAAATGGATCGCGCTCGCGAAAACCGCGCTGCTCGCTTCCGCAGCGGCGGTGAACCGCCACTTGGAGGTCACGCAAGCCTCGTGCTGGGGCCTTGCACTGCCCTTGCATCACGTCGGCGGTTTTGGCGTGGTGGCGCGTGCGCATGAGTCCGGCTGCCGCTTGGCCACCTTCGGGCGGCGCTGGGATGCGCCCGCTTTCGCCGCGTGGCTTGCGGAAAACGCGGTCACCCACACCTCGCTCGTGCCGACACAGGTGCATGATCTGGCGGCGGCGGGCATCCAGGCGCCGCCGTCGCTGCGCGCCGTGGTGGTGGGTGGCGGGCATCTCGATGTGGAAACCGGAAGCGCCGCGCGCGCGCTCGGCTGGCCGGTGCTGGCGAGTTATGGCATGACTGAGGCAGCGTCGCAAATTGCCACCCAGGATTTCTCCGCGCTGCAATATCCCTACCGGGCGGCACCGATTCCCCTGTTGCCGATCTGGCGCGCGGAAACCACCGTCGATCAAAAACTCCGCATCGCCGGCCCGGCCCTGTTTTCCGGTATGCTGCTCAGGGAAAACGAAACCTGGCACTTCCAAGCGCGCGGCGGCGAATGGCATGAAACGAGCGACCGCGTTTTGTTAGACAACCATCTGCTCACGCCACTCGGCCGCGCGGATCTGCGGGTGAAGGTGCTCGGCGAGTTGGTGGACCTGGAGGAGATCGAGCGCAAACTCGCCGCAGCGTCCGGTGGCGCGTTAAGCCCCGGCAGTTTCGTGGTGGCCGCGCAGCCGGACCCGCGCATGGAGCACAGGCTGGTGCCTGTGTTCGATGCCAGCGTGGCCGCGAGCGCGGTTCAGGATGCTCTCGCCGCCTACGCGGCGCAGGCTCCGGGTTTCCGCAGGCTCGGCCCGGCGGTGACGCTTGATCCCCTGCCACGCAGCGCCTTGGGGAAGCCCCGCCGCGCGGAGATTGCCGCCCGGATTGCGTCAGGAGAGCGGTCTTTTGGAAAATAATGTTCAAGAGAACACTTTTTCGCTTGCGCCCCATGACAAGGCGCTTCATGGTGCTGCGGTATCCAAACCAACCATGCCATGAAAACCAACGTCCTTGAACCTGCTGCCGTGCCGTCTGTCTCCCCCACCGCCACGGAACGCACACCGGATTACGCGATCTACAAGCCGAACTCCCGCGGCACCGGCGGCGTGGTCCGCTTCGGCCTCAACCGGGCCAAAGGTGCCGTGTTTGTCGATGCCGCCAGCCAGTGCGGCGAGAAGCAGTTCGACTGGGAAAACAAGATCACCATGAAATGGGGGCTCTCGGACATCGGTCCGGTGCTCGCCACGCTCCAAGGCCGGCTGCCCCAGGCCAAGCTCTTCCACCAATCGGAAAAGGCCAACAGCGCGTTTGAGCTCACGCCGCGCGAGGATCCGGAACGCGCGCCCTATTTCCTGAGCATTTCCCGGCAGGACTCCGGTGACAAATCACTGCGCAAGGTGACCATTGGCCTCACCCACGGCGAGGCGGCCATTCTGGAAACGGCCCTGCGCGCCGCTGTGAGCCGCCTGCTGCGCTGGTGAGGGGCTTTCTTGGGATGCCCTTTTGGGATTGCTCCGGTCCGGGCGGGTTTCTAACCTCACCCGGCCGGGCGGCATCCCTCCGGGCTCACTTGCATGAACATCATCATCGTCGGCGCGGGTGAAATCGGGAGGCATCTGGCGGCCCGACTGTCCCAAGAGGCGCACAACATTTCCGTGATCGAAAAGGATCCGGTGCTCGCTGCGGAACTTGAGCAGGCAATCGATGCCAAGGTGATCCACGGCAATGGTTCCAGCGTGGAGGACCTGGTGGAGGCGGATGTCGGCGAGTGTGAGTTGTTTCTTTCGCTCACTTCATCGAACACCGCCAACCTGATGTCCGCCTCGATGGCCAAGGCGATGGGCGTGGCCAAGGTGATCAGCCGGGTGCACCCGGGCCTCCAGCGCGAGGAATGGTTGTTCGATTTCAAAGGGCACTTCGGCATCGACCATCTCTTCAGCTCGGAGCGGCTCACCGCCATCGAGCTGGCGAAATACGTGCGCAATCCGGATTCCATCGAAATCGAGGAACTCGCGCGCGGCCGCATCGAGCTGCAACAGCTCAAGATCGGCGACAAGGCGGACGCCTGCGGGTTGAGCCTGCGGAAACTCAACGCGCCATCCGGCATCCGGCTGGCGATGGTTTCGCGCGATGGCGGGCATTTCGTGCCGGATGCGGAAACCGTGCTGCAGGCGGGCGACGTGGTGACGATCTTCGGCGAGCCGCGCAAGTTGCGCGACTTCGCGGAAAGGCTGCAGGGCAAGCAGGCGAAAAAGGAACGGCTGCGGGTGGTGATTTTCGGCGGCAATGAATACGGCTTCACGCTCGCCCAGATGCTGGAGAGCCTGGATTGCTCGGTGCGCGTGTTCGAGCGGGATCCGGCGCTGTGCGCGAAACTCGCCGACCGCCTGGCCAACACCACGGTGATCCATGCGGACGCGACCGTCGTCGCGGAGCTCGAAGAGGAGCAGGTGGGCGAGGCGGACTTTTTCATCGGCACCAGTTCGGATGACGAGGACAACGTGATGTCCTGCCTGCAGGCGCACACACTGGGCGTTAAAAACTGCCTCACGCTGATTCACCGGGCGGATTACGCGGCGGCCATTTCCGCCAGCGGCCATCATTTCGGCATTCGTGCCGCAGTCAGCCCTCGCGAGGCGACGCGCAAGGAGATCCAGCGCTTCATCACCAGCGACCGCTACCACGTGATGAAAACTCTCGAAGGCGCGCTGCTCATCGAGATCCGGGTGGGCAAGGGCTCGATCGCCGCAGGCCACATGGTCCATGAGGTGGCATGGCCCGCGGGTGTGGTGCTGGTGGGGCAACTGCGCGGCATCCATGCCGAGGTGCCGGGGCCGGATGATGTTCTGTTAGCCGGAGATCATCTCTACGCAGTGGTGGCACAGGGCGCGTTGAAGGCCATGGTGAAACTGCTGGAGGAATAACCGGACACCGCCGCAATCATGAATTTCCGCCTTGTCGCCCACATCACCGGCATCCTTCTGCTGTTGCTAGCCGCAGCGATGGTGGCCTGCGGCATTTTCGCCCGGCTCGATGTGGTGGCCGGCGACAAACCCGCGATGATCGCGCTGTTCCAAGCCGCAGGCATCACCGGCGTGGTGGCGGCGTTGATGATTTTCGGTGGGGGCTGGAGGATGGAGGTGAAACGCATTCCGCGGCGGGAAGCGGTCGTGGTAGTGGGTCTAGGCTGGCTGCTGAGCAGTTTACTGGGCGGATTGCCTTACATGCTGTGCCCGCCCGGACTCAACATGGCGGGGGCTTTTTTCGAAAGCGCCTCGGGTTTCACCACTACCGGTTCCTCGGTGATGACGGATATCGAGATCTGGCCGCGCGGTCTGTTGATGTGGCGTTCGGTGACGCAGTGGCTGGGCGGCATCGGCATCCTGGTGCTGTTCGTTGCGGTGCTTTCCTATCTCGGGCTGGGCTCGAAATCGCTGTTTCAAAACGAGTCTTCGTTCCGCGGTGGCGAGTCCGGCATGGCACGCATCCATGACACCTCGCTGGCGCTGCTCAAAATCTATTTCTGGATCACGACCATCTGCGCCATCGGCCTGCGCGCGATGGGCATGTCTTGGTTCAACTCGATTTGCCATACGATGGCGGCCGTCTCCACCGGCGGTTTCAGCACGCATAACAAGAGCATCGGTTTCTACTCGGGATGGAGCAATGGTTGGCTGATCGAGCTTTGGATCACGATCATCATGTTCCTGTGCAGTCTTAATTTCCTGCTCTACGTGGTGCTGCTGCGCAAGAACTGGCGCCGCCTGCGCGAGGAGGAGGATGGCAGGTGGCTGTTAGGGATTTGTGTCGTTTTCATATTGGTGATCGCCTCAGGCCGCGCCTGGCATGGCGACGCGCCGTTCGTGCAGGCGTTGCGGGATGCCTCTTTCGTGGTGGTCACCATTGTTTCCACCACCGGCTTCGGCACTGCGGACTATGAACTGTGGCCTGCGTGGTCGAAGGTGTTGCTGGCGTTGCTGATGCTGATGGGTGCCTGTTCGGGCTCCACGGCCGGCGGCTTCAAGGTCGGGCGGCTGCTGGTGTTTTTGAAATCCGCGCGTCACGAGGTGGTGCGCGCCTTCCGGCCGAACCTCGTTTTCCGGTTGGTGGTCAATGGCAACACGATCAACGACGAGGCGCGCTCCCGCACCATGTTCTTTCTGGTGATGTATCTCATGATCTGTGTGTTTTCCACGGCGGCGGTCGGTTTTCTGGAAGCGGGCACCGACATTTCCATGGAAACCTGCGTCGGTGCGGTGCTCGCGACGATTTCCAACATCGGCCCCGGCTTCGGTGCCGTCGGCCCCACCGAAAACTTCGGCCACTTCCGCGAGGCCACTCAGGTCTATCTGGGGCTTCTGATGATTCTCGGCCGCCTGGAACTCTTCGCGCTGCTCGTGCTGCTCTTCCCGAGCGCCTGGAAGAGATACTGAATTTGGTGAGAAAAGATGAAAAAACACTTGTAAAAATCATTCTTTTTACTCATTTTTGCGGCATGAGAATCACCATCGACATTGAAGAACAGTTTTTGGCGGATGCCATGCGGCTGACGGGCGAGAGCAAGAAAGGCCCGGCGGTGGTCAAGGCGGCGCGTGAATTCGTGCGCCGCCAGATGGCCCGGGAGTTCGGCCGCAAAGTGATTGAGGGCGAGTTCGGCGATTATCCGATGACCAACGATCAAATCGAGGACTACGACCGATGACCCCTCTGGTCATGAACTCCTTGGTCATCGTCGATACCAGCGCATGGATCGAAACTCATCGCCGCGATGGATCTCCGGCGGTGAAGCTAGCCGTGCGCGGCTTGCTGGATGAGTTCGAGGCAGCGCTCTGCGGTCCGGTGGAGATGGAATATCTCGGCGGCGTGAGGCCGGAGGAACGCGAGAGGCTGCAGGCATGGTGCAACGTGCTGCCCTATGTGCGCAACGACCAGAAACTCTGGCGCAAGGCGGCGGCAAATTTCGCACTCCTGAAAAAAAAGGGCATCACCGCGCCATGGAACGACGTGCTCATCGCCACCATCGCTCTGGAGAACGGCTGCCGCGTTTATGCCGTGGACAAGCATTTCACCGCGATGGCTCCGCTGCTCGGATTCCATCTCTATCAGCCGGGCTACGGCGGCTCCTACAATCCCGAATGACATATCTCCACTCATGAAGCTCCTCTCCTGGAACGTGAACGGCATCCGAGCGGTGCTTGGCAAGGGCTTCGGCGACTTTGTTTCCGCCGAGCGCCCGGACATCCTCTGCCTGCAGGAAACCAAGGCCCGCCCGGAGCAGGTGCAGCTGCCGCTGGAACTCGGCGGTTATCAGGCGTTCTGGAGCTCCGCGGAAAAACCCGGCTACTCGGGCGTGGCGGTTTTCACCCGTGAGAAACCGCTGGATGCAAAGGAAGGCCTCGGCATCGACGAGCACGACAAGGAAGGCCGCGTGCTCACGCTGGAGTTTCCGGATTTCATTCTCGTGAATGTTTACACGCCGAACGCGCAGGACGAACTCCGCCGGCTGCCTTACCGGCTTTCGTGGGACGAGGCGTTTCGCCGGCACGTCGCCCGCGAGGCGGCGCGCAAGCCCGTGATCTTCTGCGGCGACCTCAACGTGGCGCATCAGGAAATCGACATCGCCAGGCCAAAGGAGAACCGCCGCAGCCCGGGCTTTTCCGACGAGGAGCGCGAGAGTTTCTCCAAGTTGTTAGATATGGGATTCACCGATACCTTCCGCCACCATCATCCGGACAAGCCGGCCGCCTATTCGTGGTGGTCCTACCGCGCCGGAGCCCGGCAGAAGAACGTCGGCTGGCGCATCGACTACTTCGGCGTTTCCACGCCGTTTGTGAAAAACGTCGCGACTGCGGAAATCCTGCCGCACTTCCACGGCTCGGACCACTGCCCGGTGGGCATCGCTCTGGGCTGAGGCGGCCGCTCACAGTTTTTCCGGCGACGAAGAGCCAAACAATTCGCGACTGCTATCGGGCCAGAAGCCTTTCGATTTCATCTCAATCTCCCGTCAATCGCGCTCGTTGTGCGCTTTTGATGTTCAAATTCCAGTCCCCTTATGGCGGCGAAGCGCTCAGATCTGGCTTTGATCCGCCGATTGCTCACAAAACGCCGCGGCATGTTGGCGCGCCCATTGATCCGCGGCGACGACGGCTTCGAGAGTTGAGGACGCTTGCACTTCATGGGCATCCATGACGGCAGCGACGCATTGCCATATGCCGGGGAAGGAGAGTTTGCCGGCGCGGAAGGCGTCCACGGCCACTTCGTTGGCGGCGTTGAAGGCAGCGGGCAGAGTGCCGCCGGTGAGGCCGGCCTTCCTTGCCAGCGCGAGCGCGGGGAAATCGGCCTCGCGCGGCGCTTCGAATTCGAGTTTGGCGAGCGCCGGGAAATCCAGCGGTTGCAGGCCTCCTTTCACGCGTTCCGGCCAGGTGAGCGCGTATTGGATCGGGAAACACATGTCGGTGCGGCTCATCTGCGCCAGCACCGAGCCGTCGGTGAACTCGACCATCGAGTGGATGATGCTCTGCGGATGGATCACCACGTCGATGCGCTCCATGCCGATGCCGAAGAGCCAGCGCGCCTCGATCATTTCCAGGCCCTTGTTGAAGAGCGTGGCGGAATCGATGGTGATTTTCGGTCCCATGTCCCAGGTGGGATGGTTGAGTGCCTGCTCGGGAGTGACGTGGGCGAGTTGGTCGGCCGGAAGATTCCGGAACGGCCCGCCGGAGGCTGTTAGAACGAGCCGTGAAACCTCGTCCGCACCGCCAAGGTGGCCGTCGAGGCATTGGAAGATCGCGTTGTGCTCGCTGTCCACGGGCAGGAGTTTCACGCCCTTGCGTGCGGCGGCGGCGGTGATCACCTCGCCGGCCATGACGAGGATTTCCTTGGAGGCGATGGCGAGATCCTTGCCCGCCTCGATGGCCGCCAGCGCCGGATGCAGCCCGGCGGTGCCGACGATGGCGACGAGCACGATGTCCGCTTCCGTTAGAACAGCGAGCTCGTCCAAGCCCTCCGGCCCGGTGTGGAGGGTCACGTTCTCCGGCAGCAGCGCGCGCAGCTCCGCGGCCTTCGAGGCATCATGGATGGCCACGTGGCGGACGCCCGTCTCGCGGGCTTGGGCGGCGAGCGCTGCGACATTCGAGCCCGCTGCAAGGCCGACGATCTCGATGTGGTCCGGCAGTTCGCGCGCGACCTTGAGGGTGGAGGTGCCGATGGAACCGGTGGAGCCTAACAGGACAACGCGGCGCTTGCGGTGGGGAGTCATGCGGCGGGAAGCAGGAACCATTTCAGATAGAAATACAGCGCCGGGGCGGTGAAGCAGACGCTGTCGATGAGGTCGAGCGAGCCGCCGATGCCGGGCAGCATGCGGCCGGAGTCCTTGGCGTCGAGCGCGCGTTTCACGATGCTTTCCGCGAGGTCGCCGATCACCGCGAGGATGGCGAGCAGGAAGCCGAGAATCACCACATGTTTCCAACCGCCGAAAAACGCGAGTTCGCCCGGAAACGCCGCGTAAAGCCCGCAACCGGCGAGTTGTGCGAAGAACAGCGCGCCGCCGAAGCCCTCCCAGGTTTTCCCCGGGCTGACGTGCGGGATCATCTTGTGGCGGCCGATCAGAGAGCCGGTGATGTAGGCGCCCATGTCGGTGAACTTGGTGACCGCCAGCAGCCACAGCAACAGGAAGGCGCCCGGCCCGCTTACCCGGCCGGGAACGTCGAGCCCGCCGGGCACCGCGAAGATCAGATGCGCAGTGAAGTTGAATAAAAAAGCGATGTAGCCAAAGCCCAGCACGGTGGCCGCCACGGCGAGCAGGGCTTCGATGCCGCGCACCGGTTCGCGGAGTTGCAAGGTGAAGGCTCCTGCCAGCGCGATGAAAAACACCAGCGCCTCCAAGCCGGGCGGAGGTGTTTTTCCCGCCAGCAGAAACCCATACAAGGCCGCGCAGTAAGCCACCGCCAGCAGCAGCCCGAAGCGCGGAAAACACCGGACATTCGCCGCCCGCAGCATGCGGAAATATTCGATGGTGGCGATGACGGTGAGCAGGCCGATCAATCCGAGAAAGGCCCACGAAACGTGGCTCACGAAAACCGCGCAGACCAAGGCCCACAGCGAGACCGTGCTGGCGCTGCGCCGGGCGAAGACGAGCGCCTTGGATGGTGCGGGTGGCGTCGGATTGTCAGCCATGAGTCGCTGAATCCAAGACGGCCGTTCCGGCCGTGGCAACTCATTCCATCAATTCCCGCGCAACCTTTTTCCAGAGCCAGGGTTTCAACTGCCAGACCGGACCCCGTTGGCGGTCCCACATCACCAAACCAAAACGCAATCATGAAAACGACAGCATGGATGACAGTAGGCGCATTGATCGGCAGCTGCCTGATCGCCACCGCTCAAGATGGACCAAAGCGTCCGAAAGGCCCAGGCCCCCACGGCGGCCCGCCGCCCGAAGTGGTCAAGGAATTCGACAAGGACGGAGACGGCAAGCTCTCCCCGGAAGAACGCACCACCATGCGCGAAGCCCACAAGGCCAAGATGGAGGAGCGCAAAAAAGAAATGCTCGCCAAGTATGATGCCGATAAGGACGGCAAGCTCAGCCCAGATGAGCGCGAAAAGATGAAAGCCGGCCAAAAAGCCGAAATGCTCAAGAAATTCGACAAGGACGGCGACGGCAAGCTCAGCCCGGAAGAACGTGAAGCCATGCCGAAGCCACCCCGTGGCCCGGGTGGCCCCAAGGGTAAGCGCGGTCCGCACGGCCCCGGCGGCCCGCACGGCCCGGGTCCAGGTCCCGGCGGTCCTGATGCGCCCCCTGCCGAATAATCCCGGCCATTGAATCAAAGCACACCCAGCCGTGGTCCGCTCTGCCGGATCACGGCTCATTTGTCGCGGAAGTGCGGGATGCAGCCCGCCATTTCCCGACAAACAATCCGCTGGCATCGGTAAGGCCGTCGGGTTGAGCCAGTCCAAACGCACGCGGAAACCGGGAATCACCCGGCTTGCGATCCAGCCGTCCTCAGGCTCCGCCGCTTCGAGATACTCGCCATTGTGCAAGTGGAAGCGGTGGTCGAGCGTCACAGGATCCAGTGTCCAATTTCCCCATCCGCACGCCTTATGAAGCCTGCGCTTGCGCCGCCGCCACCCTGCCACTAAGCAACCGCCAGCAATGACGCACGACCCCGACCAACATGCCTCGCTCGGCGCGATGTATTCGGATTATTTCCTCGATTACGCCTCCTACGTGATTCTTGAGCGCGCCGTGCCGCACCTTTACGATGGCTTGAAACCCGTGCAGCGGCGCATCCTCCACGCGATGGATGAGATCGACGACGGCCGCTACAACAAAGTGGCCGGCATCGTGGGCAACACGATGAACTACCACCCGCACGGTGACATGTCGATCAGCGCGGCCATCGTCCAGCTCGGTCAGAAGGACCTGCTTATCGATACACAGGGAAACTGGGGCAACACGCTCACCGGCGATGGTGCCGCCGCCCCGCGCTACATCGAGGCGCGTCTCACCAAGTTCGCCAACGAGGTGGTTTTCAACCCCAAGACCACCAAGTGGCTGCCTAGCTACGATGGTCGTCGTAAAGAGCCGGACACGCTGCCGGTGAAATTTCCACTACTGCTGGCGCAGGGAGTCGAGGGCATCGCCGTCGGTCTTGCCTGCAAGGTGCTGCCGCACAATTTCAACGAACTCATCGAGGCGTCCATCGCCGTGCTGAGAAACGAACCGTTCACCCTGCTGCCGGATTTCCCCACCGGCGGCATCATGGATGCCAGTGACTACCGCGACGGCCTGCGCGGCGGCAAGATCCGCGTCCGCGCCCGGATTTCCGTGGAAAAGAAAGGTATGCTGCGCATCACCGAGATCCCCTTCGGCACCACCACCGGCGCGCTGATGGACTCGATCGTCGCCGCGGCCGACAAGGGCAAGATCAAGATCCAGAAGATCGAGGACAACACCGCCGCCAACGCCGACATCCTCGTCCACCTGCCCGCCGGAGCCGATGCGGAAACGACACGCGACGCGCTGTTCGCCTTCTCCGATTGCGAGCTGACCATCTCGCCCAACGCCTGCGTCATCGCCGATGGCAAGCCGCAGTTCATGGGTGTCTCGGACATCCTCAAGCGCGTCACCCACCAGACCCGCGAGCTGCTCAAGCAGGAGCTCGAGATCAAGCTCGGCGAACTCGCCGAAAAATGGCATTTCAGCTCGTTGGAGAAGATCTTCATCGAAAACCGCATCTACCGCGACATCGAGGAATGCACCACTTGGGAAGCCGTGCTCAAGGCCATCGACGACGGCTTGAAGCCTTTCAAGAAACTCCTCAAGCGCGAGGTGACCGAGGACGACCTCGTCCGTCTAACGGAAATCAAGATCAAGCGCATCTCCAAGTTCGACTCCTTCAAGGCGGATGAGGAGATCAAGGGTCTGGAGAAATCCATCGACGAAACAGAGAAGAATCTCCGCAACCTGACGAAGTTCACCATCAAGTGGTATGAGGAGCTCGGCAAAAAGTATGGCAAGGGCAGGGAGCGCAAGACCGAGATCACCTCGTTCGACCGCGTGGACCGCACCCAGGTCATCGCCGCCACCGAGACGCTTTATCTGGATGCCAAGAACGGTTTCGCCGGCTACGGCCTCAAGAAAGACGGCGAGCCAGTGGAGAAATGCTCCACCATCGATGATATCATCTCATTCACCCAGGACGGCAAGATGCGCGTGATGAAAGTGGCGGAGAAAGTCTTCGTCGGCCAGAAGCCGCTGCGTGTCGCCGTGTTCCGCAAGGATGAGGATTTGATTTACTCGATGATCTACCGCGACGGCAAGGACGGTCCTATTTTGGCAAAGCGCTTCACGGTGGGCGGCATCACTCGTGACAAGGAGTATGATCTGACAAAGGGGCGTCCCGGCACCCGCGTGCTCTACTTCGCCGTGCACAAGAGCAACGAGGAAAGCAGCGCGCAGATGCTTCTCGTGCACCTCAAGCCCGCGCTGCGCATGCGCAATCTCATCCGGCCGCTGCACTTCGCGGAGTTTGGCATCAAGAGCCGCTCATCCGGCGGGAACCTGGTCACCAAGCACGGCATCGAGAAGATCGTGCGGGCTCCCAAGGATTACGATCCCACGCTGGGAGCCTGACAACTCTGGACCAGACATTGTCAAAGCCATTGACTCCGCCCGGGTAATGAGCGTATGCTCATTACAAATGAGCGCAGCACCAGCCGTCTCCACCACCCGTGACTTCATCCGCATTGCCATCCCGATGAAAGCCGGTGCGTTCTGCGAGCACTTCGGCGAGGCCCGTCAGTTTCGCTTCTACGAGGGCAAGCGGCAGCAGCGCATGCTCGATGGAATCGGCCGCTTCGACGCTCCGGCACACCAGCCGGGAAGCCTGCCAAGGTGGCTTGCTGCACAGCAGGTCGATCTGCTGGTGGTTTCAGCCATCGGCGAGCGGGCGCTGATCATGCTGGCGGATGCAGGCATCGAGGTGTGTCTCGCCGATGGTCCGCGGGCACCGGACCAGCTCGCCCACGCCGCCCACGCCGGTCGCCTGCCACGCGCCACAATGCTCAACTCCCGCTGCCACGGTCACCATGGACACGCAGATGATTGCCACTCTTACTGAAGAACCCGTGCTCACGCATCCGAGCCACGATCATTGTTTCGCCTGTGGCAAGCTGCAGCCCGCGGGCCTGGGTCTGCGCTTCACCGCGACTGCCAATGGGGCGGTGAGCGCCTTCTGGCAGCCATCCGAAAGCTATCAGAGCTATCC
>RPOS01000027.1 GCA_003820635.1 Verrucomicrobiaceae bacterium
AAGGAGCGGGCACCGGACTCTACGCCGGTATCACCATCGATTGGTAAGGAGGCCCATCAGCCATCGGTTTTCACCGGCAGCCACACGCGGAAATCCTCCATGCCGTGATGCTCCGCGCGCCGAGCCAGGTGGAGCTTTCCTCGATCCTCCAGCGGGCGGGCTCCAAGCCCATGAGCGCGGCCATTTCACCCCGGCGGAAGCCCGCGCGGATGCTGACCTGCATGTCGTGACGCGTGACGCGATTCACAAAAGGATGCAGCAGCGTGCCGAGAAACGCCGCAAGGCGCGAGCGGGCGGGCTCGTTGAAGATGAGCACGTCAAATCCCTCGCAGAGTTTTCCCAGACGCCGCAGGTCCTCGCCCTCGAAGTGATGGAGGAACAGATTGGCCACCAGCACGCCGCCGGGCGGGGGCGCATGTTGGAAAACATCGCCGCTGCGCCAGTCGATGGCGGAATCCAGCCACGCAGGCCGTGGCGCGAGATCGCAGGCGGTCACGCGGCTGTTAGGAAAGCGGCGGTGGATTCCGGTGATGAGTGAGCCATCGCCCGCACCGAGCTCGCATATCATCGATGCTGTTGCATCCGGCACACGCCGCAAGGCCCGCAACACCCGGCCTTCGTTGCCCATCAGGAAATTGATGCGGCGGAGGTCGAGCCGCGAGCGCCGCGCGGCCGGATCGTCGTGCGGCAGGTGGTCGAGAAGCTCGGGTTCTACGACGCGGGTTTTCATGAATCCTCCTTCTCATGCCACTCGCCGCAGCAGGAACCCATTTCATGGAAACAGCCGTCGCACCAGGCGACCTCGTTGATGACGACGACCGCCGGAGCGCCACAAACGGCGCAGGGTGTGGGATCGGGCTCGGTTTCCATGCCTGAGGTTGGCACGGGAGGGGATTGGAAACCAACCCTGAAGTGCGGCAACGGTTTGAGGCCGCCCGTGCCACGGTTGCAATGCGGGCGGCAGACGGCTATGAAGCACCGCATGGCGCTGCGCACGAAGGATTTTGACTATCACCTGCCGGAGGAATTGATCGCGGCGCGGCCGCTGGCGGACCGCGCGGCCTCGCGCATGCTGGTGGTTCACCGCGCGGAGGGGCGCATCGAGCACCGGATGTTCCGCGAGTTTCCTGGGTTTCTGAAAACGGACGATTTGTTGGTGCTCAACGACACGAAGGTGATCCCGGCGCGGGTGTTTTCGGACGATGGTGGCATCGAGTTGCTGTGCCTCGACCGGTTCTCGCCGGTGGATTGGCGCTGTCTGGTGAAACCCGGCAAGCGGATGAAGCCCGGGTGCACGCTGGCGGTGGCCGGCATCACGGGCACGGTGATGGAAATTTTCGACAACGGCGACCGATGGATCCGTTGGGAGCGGGAACTGGACTTGAACGAGCACGGCCACCTCGCGTTGCCGCATTACATGGGGCGCGAGGACGAGGCGGCGGACCGCGAGCGCTATCAGACGGTGTTCGCCCGCGAGGAGGGAGCGATCGCCGCGCCGACGGCCGGGCTGCATTTCACGCCGGAGATTTTGGACAAGCTGCCTCATGCATTTCTAACACTTCACGTCGGCGTGGGCACTTTCCGTCCGGTGAAGGCGGAGGTGGTGGCCGATCACATCATGCACTCGGAGAAATACGCCATCAGCGCGGAAACCGCCCGCCGGGTGAACGCCGCCGGACGGGTGATCGCGGTCGGCACCACCGTGACACGCGTGCTGGAAAGCCTCGGACGCGCGGAAGGTCAGCGGCTCGATGAAAAGAATCATGCGGGCGAAACGGACATCTTCATCCATCCGCCGCATGACTTCCGGGTGATTGGCGGCTTGCTGACGAATTTCCACCTGCCGCAGAGCACGCTGATCATGCTGGTGAGCGCCTTCGCGGGCCGGGAGCTGATGATGGAGGCCTACCGGCAGGCGGTGGCGGAGCGCTACCGGTTTTATTCGTATGGCGACTGCATGCTGCTGCTGTGAGGACCGCGCGTTGACAGGGCTGCTGCGGGGGATTTAATTGCCGCTGATGATGGTTTTCCGCTGGTTTCTTGCTCTTGGTGTGGCGCTCGCGTCCGCCGGATGCATGCACATGCAGTCGGAAAACACCTGGCGCGCGGCAGTGGACCATCAGGCGGGCCAGCTTGGTTACCGGAACTGGATCGTCATCGCCGAGGCCTCGTTTCCGGCGCACAGCCGGACCGGTGTGCGGCAGGTGGCCGCTCCGGTGGAGATCCCGGAAGCGCTCGACTACGTGCTGCAGGCGCTGGAACGCACCGAAAACGTCCGCCCGCAGGTGTATCTGACGCGGGAGCTGAGGTCGGTGGAAAACGACTTCGCGCCGGGGATCGACGAGTTGCGCAAGCGTCTCCAGGCATCGCTGCACGGCCACGAGCCGACGGAACTGGACCAGCAATCCTTGCTGACGCTGTTGGAGGATGCGAACCGCAGCTTCGACGTGCTGGTGATCCGCACGCAAACGGCGCTGCCATATTCGTCTGTGTTTCTGGAACTCAAGCCGGGCTACTGGGACGCGGAGTCGGAGACCCGCCTGCGGGAGCGCATCGAACGCGAACGCATGCAAAGGCTTGTGCGGCCGATGCCGTGAGTGGCATGCTGGGCGCATGAGCCGCAAAGATGATGACCTCCGCCGTGAACGTGAAGCTGCCTGGGTGGGCGATGCCGTGCTGGCCCTCTTCGCCCGCCAGTTCGTGCTGCGCGAGCGCGATTCGATGGACGGCGAATGGTTCACGCGCCTGACATCCAACGAGTTCCTGAGCGCCTTCGGGAATCCGACACGGGTCGAGGCGTCAATCGGGAAACTCTATCTGGAAGGCGGGCTGGTGGCCGCGTTTGAGTGGATGGATGCCCATTTGATCCCGCTTTTCCGCAAGCAGGTTGGCAACAAGCGCTGAAGCAGGGGAAGTCCGCGGGTTTCCGATGATCCGGATTTCAAGACCGGCGTGACCACCTTCTTCAACAACGATTACAACGACTCCGCAAAAATGGGCAAGGGCGCGGACCAACCCTACGTCGAGTCCCGCTTCGGCAAACTGGTGGATGCCAAGGGCGCCAAGGGCCGCTTCGTCCGCCTCTACAGCAATGGCAACTCCTCCAACGAAATGAACCACTACATCGAAGTGGAAGTCTTCGGAAAATAACCATCTCACAAAAACCCGCCATGAACCGCCGCAAATTCCTCAACTCCACCACCCTCGCCGGCGCCGGACTGCTGGTTCTGCCAAGCGGTCTCGGGGCGGCCAGTGCCAACAACAAGCTCAACATCGCCCTCATCGGCGTATGGGGCCGGGCCCTCTCACTCTACGACTCGCTCGCCACCGAAAACGTCGTCGCTCTCTGCGATATCAACGAGGCCTTCTTCGCCGACGCGCTCAAGCGCGGCCTGCACGTCTATTGCGAGAAACCCCTCGCCATTTCCGTGGAGGAAGCCCTCGTGGTGCGCGCCAACTGGCTGCCGAAAAAAGGCAAGCTCGCCACCCAGGTGGGCATGCAGCGCCATGCGGACCCGAACTTCAACCGCATCTAGGAAATCATCCGGGACGGTGCCATCAGCGACTTGCAATCCGCCGTCGCCTGGTGGCGACCGCCAGATCCGCCGTGACGGCTACTTCCCCGCAGAAGGCTCGCCGCCCGCCGGTTTCCACTGGGATCTATGGCTCGGGCCCTCACCCCTGCGCCCTTACACCCCCGCCTATTTCAAGGGCAAGGCCGGCATGAACTGCCTGGAGTGGAACATGTTCTGGGATTGGGGTGCGGGCCAGATCGGCGACATGGGCAGCCACACCATGGACCTGCTCTGGAATGCCGTGGGGGCCACGCTGCCCACCGCCATCGAGGCCAAGGGCGAGGCGTTTAATTCGGATGTCACACCGGTAGAGTGCGAGTCCCACTTCGACCATCCGGCCAACGAATGGCGCGGCCCGCTGCGCGTCAGCTGGTGCCAAGGTGGAGCAATGCCGCGCTCGCCCAACCGCAGCATAAACCTCAAGCCCATCGATCACGGCGTGGATTTCAAAGGCAGCAAGGGCTTCCTCGTCGCGGATTTCACCACCCGCATGATCCTGCCCTACGGGGCCGGTGCGGACCTCGGCTACTACAAACCCCGGAGCAAGGAGAACCAGCTGCCGGGGGTCGGCCATTTCCAGCAACAATGGATCGTCGCCTGCAAAAGCCCCGCGCTCAAGACCGCCTGCGATTTCGAATACAGCGCCAACATGATCGAGCAATTGCTGTCAGGCCTGGTGGCCTCCCGCGCCAGCGGCAAGCTGGAATACGACCCCGCGGCCGGCAAGGTCACCAACAATGCCGAGGCCAACGCACTGCTCAGCCGCAAATACCGCGATGGCTGGGTGCTCAACGGCTGAAGCCGCGGTGGCGTTTTCTGAAGCCGCCCCGCGCGCGGCTGGGGTTTTGCTTTTCAAGCCGGGCCCTCCCCTGCACAGTCCGCCCCCTTTCCCGATCATGTCAGAAACACGCAAGCCCTTCCCCTTCCGCGAGTTCGAGCCCAAGTGGCAGCAACGCTGGGAGTCCGAAAAAACCTTCCGCACCCCGGGACCGGGCGACGAGGGATTCGATCCCGCCAAGCCGAAATACTACGTGCTGGACATGTTCCCCTACCCGAGCGGCGCAGGCCTCCACGTCGGCCACCCGGAAGGCTACACCGCCACCGACATCATCGGCCGCTACAAGCGCATGACCGGCCACAACGTGCTCCACCCGATGGGCTACGACTCGTTCGGCCTGCCCGCCGAGCAATACGCCATCAAAACCGGCCAGCACCCGGCCATCACCACCGCGGCCAACATTGAGAACTTCCGCCGCCAGCTCAAGTCGCTCGGCTTCGCCTACGATTGGGACCGCGAAATCGCCACCACTGATCCGGAATACGTCCGCTGGACCCAGTGGATCTTCCTGCAAATCTATAACTCCTATTTCTGCGAGGAAACCAACAAGGCCCGCCCGGTTTCCGAACTCGAAGCCAAAGGCTGGACCCGCGAGCAAATCGACGACGTCCGCCTCGCCTACGTCGCTGACACGCCCGTCTGGTGGTCGCCCGACCTCGGCACCGTGCTCGCCAACGAAGAAGTCGAGGAATGGAAAAGCAAAGGCCACACCGTCGAGCGCCGCCCGCTGCGCCAGTGGATGCTGCGCATCACCAAATACGCCCAACGCCTGATCGACGAACTCGACACGCTCGACTGGCCGGAAGGCATCAAACTGCTCCAGAAAAACTGGATCGGCCGCAGCGAGGGCGCTTCCGTCCAGTTTCAAATTTCCAATTTCAAATTGGAGATCGAAGTCTTCACCACGCGCCCGGATACGCTCTTCGGCGCGACCTACATGGTGCTCGCACCCGAGCATCCCTTCGTGGCGGAAATCACCACTGCCGAACAAAAGGCCGCCGTCGAGGCCTATCAGAAATCCATCGCCTCGAAGTCCGACATGGACCGCGGCGACCTCAACAAGGACAAGTCCGGCGTCTTCACCGGCGCCTATGCCATCAATCCCGTGAACAACGAGCAGATCCCCGTCTGGATCGCCGACTACGTGATGATGGGCTATGGCACCGGCGCCATCATGGCCGTGCCCGCCCATGACGAGCGGGATTTTGAATTTGCCACCAAGTTCACACTGCCGATTCCACAGGTTGTGAGGGATCCATCCAATCCGTCGGATCCGTCAGATCCCGCGCTCCCCTTCACCGATCCCGGCATCGCCATCAACTCCGGCTTCCTCGATGGCCTGCCCACCGCCGAGGCCAAGGCGAGGATGGTCGACTGGCTGGAGGCCAAGCAACTCGGCAAGCGCCGCATCCAATACAAACTCCGCGACTGGCTCTTCTCCCGCCAGCGCTACTGGGGCGAGCCGTTTCCCATCATCTGGAAGGACGGCCACCACCACGCCATTTCCGAAAGCGAGCTCCCGCTGCTCGCGCCGCCGCTGGACGACTACAAACCCAGCGGCACGCCCGATCCGCTGCTCAGCAAGGCCACCGACTGGGTGAACCTGCCCGATGGTTCTGTTAGAGAAACCAACACCATGCCCCAGTGGGCCGGCTCCTGCTGGTATTATCTCCGCTACTGCGATCCTTCTAACAACACCCGCTTCATCTCCCACCAAGCGGAAAGTTATTGGAAAAACGTCGATCTCTACGTCGGCGGCACCGAGCACGCCGTGCTCCACCTGCTCTACGCGCGCTTCTGGCACAAGGTGCTCTTTGATCTCGGCCACGTCACCACGCCGGAGCCGTTCCAGCGCCTCGTCAACCAGGGCCTCATCCTCGGCGAGGACGGACAAAAAATGTCCAAGTCCCGCGGCAACGTGGTCAACCCGGACGACGTCGTCAAAGAATACGGTGCCGACGCGCTGCGCCTCTACGAAATGTTCATGGGCCCGCTCGAACAGGTGAAGCCATGGCAGATGAAGGGCGTGGAAGGCGTTTCCCGTTTCCTCGCCCGCGTCTGGCGCGTGGCCTTCGAGGAACAACAGGACGGATCATTCAAAGTCTCATCCAAGGTGCAGGACGTCCCGTGCACCAACAAGGAACTGCTACGCGTCGTCCACGAGACCCTGAAAAAAGTCGGCGAGGACATCGAGAAACTCAGCTTCAACACCGCCATCTCGCAGATGATGATCTGCACCAACGCCTTCACCCAGGCGGAGGTGGTGCCGCTCAAGGAGTTTATTCAGTTTCTAACGGTTCTGAGCCCCTTCGCCCCGCACCTCGCGGAGGAGGTCCACGCCCGCGTGGCGGCGGTTTTCAACCGCCAAGCCCAAATTCTCTCCGAATCCCCCTGGCCAAGCTACGATCCCGCCGCGCTGGTCCGCAGCGAGATCGAGTTCATCATCCAGGTGAACGGCAAGCTGCGCGACCGCCTCATGCTCGCCAAGGACGCCGATGAGGAAAGCGCCAAAGCCGCCGCCCTCGAGAGCCCGAAGGTGAAGGAGCACACCGACGGCAAGACCATCCGCAAGATCGTCTTCGTCCCCGGCAAGCTGCTCAACATCGTGGCGGGATAAGCATGGCCGATCCGCTCCAACTGCTGCTGGAAGAGCCTGATCTGCTCGATGAGATCGCCAAGTATGACGTTCAGGCCGAGTTTTCGCCGAACACCGTGAAGCGGGCGATGTCTTATCTCGCACCCGGCATCATCACGCGCTTTTCCTCCAGAACAGAAGATGACGGGGTCATCTCGTTTTCCGCGAAAGTCGCCGGAAGCCGCAAAACGCCATACTCCACTTCGGTCGATTTTTTCATCGGCGATGATGGCGAGTGGGAGGTGGATTATTTCTGCAATTGCCCCGTGGGGTTCTACTGCAAGCACTCGGCGGCGCTCATGATGTGGCTGAAGGAAGCCTTGAAAGCAGATGCCGGAAACAACAGCCAGCGCATCCCGAAGGCGGTGAACGATTGGCTGCGGGTTCTTGAAACCGCGGAAACGCCCAAGGCTTCACAGCCCGGAAAAACAGCCCCCGCACAGGAAAAGTTCCTCGCCTACTGTCTGGAAAACGCTTCTCAAGCCGGTGGAAAAATCCGTTTCACCCTGCACCCGGCCACCCGCCTCAAGAACGGCATGGTGAAGATCGATCCGGCGGTGGCTCGTGCGGACGTGACCAATCCGCCGAAATACATCGCGGACGAAGACTTGCGCATCTGCGCCGCCTTTCGCCGCCATCCGACCAGCTACGATGGCTGGTCCTCCTGCGTGTTTCCCGAGGGGGCCGAGGGAGCCCGCTTGATCGAAATGGCGCTCGCCACCGGGCGTTTCTATTACATTGCCGAGCAGGATTTTTACCTACCTTCGGAAAATCATCTTCAAATCACCGAAGGCGAACCCGTCAGGGTGGAGCTTGCGTGGGATGTTCTGCCATCCGGCAACGCGCGCCCGGTGATCCGCGGGCTGAACAACGAATTCCGCGTCCTTGAAGTGAATCCTACCATGTATCTCGATGCACTCCATGGAGTCATCGGTCCGCTGGTATCAGACGGTCCACTTCATCTGCTGAAGCATTGGGAAAAAGGCCCCGAGGTGGATGCCAGCATTGCGGACCTTGTTTCCGCCAGACTCGGATCGATTCAGGGCGGCATGGTCCCGGCGCCGGTCGTGATTCCCAGCGAGGTCCGCCCGGACTGTCCGCCGATGCCTCATTTCACGGTCAATCGCGTTTCGGCGAGCCTCGCCGGCATGCCTCAGGATTTCATTATCGGCCACCTGTCATTCCGATACGGGGACAGCGAGGCGCTTCCGCATCAGCTGCAAGGCGGTGTTTCCAGCGAACACATCGAAATAATAAACGGCACGCGGGTCATCTGGAAACGCGATGCCCGTCTGGAGTCGGAACTCGCGGTCAAGCTTGCCGGTGCCGGTCTGCTGCCATTCGCGGACCTCATATCCGAGCATCTTCTCCATCACTCGCTGCGCTCCGCCTTCGTTCCCATCGATCCGCAACCCAGCTCCTCGCTCGCCTGGCTGCGTTGCCTCGAATGCCAGGAAATGCAACACCTGCGCGAGGAGGGCTGGATCATCACCGTGGACCCCAGGGCCGGTCTAACAGCTCACGACGTTGGCGACTTCCTGCCCACTATCGAAGCGGAAACCGATCATGGCATCGACTGGTTCCGCTTTGATGTCTCCTTCGAGGTTGACGGGGTGAAGCGCTCGCTCATCCCGCTCATCGCCCAGGCCATCGAGAAAAACTTTCCGCCATCGACTACGCCGGATTTGCCGGAATGGATCACCATTCCCTGCGAAAATCCCGAGGATGGCTTCATCCGGTTGCCGGCGCGGCGCTTTCTTGAAATCGTCGATCAAGTCCGCCATTTGTTCCATGGCCGTGAGATGGGTGCAGGCTCATTGAAGCTCGACCGCCTGGCGGCCGCCGGGCTTGCAAATTCACTGGGCCTCAACACCTCCGCCACGAGCCGGGCGCTTGCAGAGCTCGGCCGGGCGCTCAAGGACATCAACGAGCTTCCACACGAAGACGTTCCCGGAACGGTGAAGGCCACCCTGCGTCCCTATCAGCATGAGGGATTCCGCTGGCTGCGTTTCCTGGCCAAGCACCATCTCAACGGCATCCTCGCCGATGACATGGGACTCGGCAAAACCCTGCAGACTCTCACCCACCTCGCCGCTGAACACGCTGCGAAACCGGGAAAACCCTCGCTTGTTGTCGCGCCCACCTCCGTCGTGCCGAACTGGGCTGCCGAAGCCGAGAAGTTCACACCGGGCCTGAAAGTCCTCACCCTGCACGGAGCCGAGCGGCTGTCCGCCTTCAAGGAGATTCCAGGCGCGGACCTCGTCATCACCTCCTATCCGCTGCTGCACCGCGATTTCTCCCTCCTGGTGAACCAGCAGTGGCACAGTCTCATTCTGGACGAGGCCCAACATATCAAAAACCCAAAATCGATCACGGCCATGTCCGCCTGCGGACTGGCCGCCGCCCACCGCATCTGCCTCTCCGGCACACCGATGGAAAACCACCTCGGCGAGCTGTGGAGCCTCATGCGCTTTCTCATGCCCGGCTTCCTGCCCGACGAGAAAACCTTCAACTCCGCCATCCGCAAACCCATCGAGCGGGATCGCTCCGGCGATGCCCAGCTCGCGCTCAACCGCCGCGTTTCCCCGCTCATCCTGCGTCGCACCAAGGACCAGGTGGCCACCGACCTGCCGCCGAAAACCGAGCTCATCCATCACATCGAGCTGACCAAAAAACAGATCGACCTCTACGAATCCGTGCGCGCCGCGATGGACAAGCGGGTGCGCGAGGCCATCGCCGCCAAGGGGCTCGCCAAGTCACACATCATCGTGCTCGATGCGCTGCTCAAGCTGCGCCAGATCTGCTGCCATCCCAAACTGCTCAAGACGCCCGCCGCGGAAAAAGTCACCGAGTCCGCCAAGCTGCATTTTCTAACAGACGAGCTGCTGCCGCAGCTTCTGGAAGAAGGCCGCCGCATCCTGCTTTTCTCGCAGTTCACCTCGATGCTCGCGCTCATCGAGACGCATCTTGAAAAGCACGGCATCCCCTTTCTCAAGCTCACCGGCCAGACCAAGGACCGCGCCTCGCTCGTCAAGCAGTTCCAAACCGGAGAAGTGCCGGTTTTCCTCATCTCGCTCAAGGCCGGCGGCACCGGCCTGAATCTAACAGCTGCGGACACCGTCATTCACTACGACCCCTGGTGGAATCCCGCCGCCGAAAACCAAGCCACCGATCGCGCCCACCGCATCGGCCAGAACAAGCCGGTCTTCGTCCACAAGCTGGTCTGCCGCGGCAGCATCGAGGACCGCATTCTAGATCTCCAGAAACACAAGTCCGCCCTCGTCAAGGCCTTGCTCTCCGAGGAAACCACCAGCCTGCGCATTGATCCCGAGACCCTTTCGCGCCTGCTTGAACCGATTGCCTGAGAGCCACCAACACATGGACGAAGCCAGGCACGACATTACCGCCCACGCTTATCCATCAGATGCCGGGGAGCCGGGGGATTCCTGCGCTGCGCCATGACGCCAGGTGCTAAACCTTGGGCTCCCAGCCCGCGCGGTAGTCGCGCTTCACGATGCGCGCGGCTTCCGGCATGTTGGTGGACTTCATGTTGGGGCCGTCCCAATCCATCGGCCGACCCTCGCCGAACTGCTGGACCAGTGAGCCTAACAGAATAATCTCGTTGAGATAGGCGGAGATCTCGAAGTTCGAGTATCCGGGCGGGCCGCCGTTCATCGCATCCACCCATTCCTGATAGTGTCCGGGCGAGCGCGGGATGGATTGCGGGATGACGAGGCAGGCCTCGTGTTTCTCGATGGGCGTGAACTTCTTCTCGCCCTCAAGCAGCAGGTGCGCGGTGGCACCGTAGTCGTCAGGCGCGCAGAGTTTGCCTTTTTCACCGATGATCAGGCAACCGCTCTCGGGCAGTTTCCTGCGCCATTCGACGATTTCCCTGGTGATGTGCGATGGTGGCCGCAGGGGGTCGATCTCACTTTTCGGATTGCCGTCATACCACCAGAACTTGAGCGGCGGCAGGCCGTCGCGCTCGGGGCAATCAAAGCGCACGCGGGAAGTGCGCGGAAAGGTTGCCGCATGGTGGCGCGAGGCGATCTCACATTCCACGCGGGTGACGTCCTGAATGCCCTTGCCACCCACGCCGATGCAGGCCAGCCGGATCTTGCTGTTGAGGTTCTGGCCACGGACGATGGCGGGCCCGGCAAACAACGCGGAACCAAGCCCGAGTCCGGTTTTCCCGATAAATGAACGGCGGGTGAAGGCTTTAATAAGTGGGGAAATGGCACGGAAATTCCCCAGGCCTTGCGATCAAATAGCTGTGTGCAATTGGCACTCCGGCCGTTTCCACGATGCAATCGCGCCTTGCTCCATGCGGCCGCGCCTGCTTCCATCCGCGCCCCATCCCACACATTCATGGCCAACAAAGACGTCACCGATCCTGCCCGCATGGAGAAAATCGTATCGCTGTGCAAACGCCGCGGCTTCATCTTCCAGGCGGGGGAACTCTACGGCGGCCTCAACGGCGTGTGGGATTACGGCCCGCTCGGCGCGGAGCTGAAGCGCAACCTCAAGGACTACTGGTGGCGCAAGACCGTCCAGGAGCGCGATGACGTGCTCGGCATGGACGGCTCGATCCTGACCATGGAGCAGGTGCTCGTTTCCTCCGGCCACGTCGGCGGGTTTTCGGATCCGATGGTGGACTGCAAGACCTGCAAGGGCCGCTTCCGCGCGGACAATCTGGAAACCTCCCAGTGCAAGGAGAAACCCAGCGTCTGCCCCGGCCAGTCGCCGAAATGCGAACTCACCGAGCCGCGCCAGTTCAACCTGATGCTGCAGACGAACTTCGGTGCCACCGGCGAGCAGATCGCCTACCTCCGCCCTGAGACCGCGCAATCGATCTTCGTGCAATACAAGAACGTGCTCGATTCCAACCGGATCAAGCTGCCCTTCGGCATCGCACAGGTCGGCAAGTCGTTCCGCAACGAGATCAACCCGCGCAATTTCACTTTCCGCTCGCGCGAGTTCGAGCAGATGGAGATCGAATACTTCTGCCATCCCGACGACGGCCTGCGCCTCACCGACGAGTGGTTGGAAACGCGGCTCTCGTTCTACGAAGAGATCGGCATCCCGCGCACCAAGCTCCACATCAACGACATTCCGGACGGCGAGCGCGCGTTCTATTCGAAGAAGACCTATGACATCGAATACGAGTTCCCCTTCGGTGTGCAGGAACTCGAAGGCGTCGCCTATCGCACCGACTACGACCTCGGCGTGCACCAGAAGGGAGCGGGCAAACCGCTCGAATACTTCGACGAGGAAACCAAACAGAAGTTTCTCCCGCATGTCGTCGAGCCGTCCGCCGGTTGCGACCGCACGGTGCTCGCACTCATCTGCGAAGCCTTCGACGAAGAGACCCTGACAGACGAAAAGGGCAAGGAGGACGTCCGCACCGTGCTGCGCTTCAAGCCCGCCATGGCCCCGATCAAGGTGGGCATTTTCCCGCTGCTCAAGAAGAACGAGGAGCAGGTGCGCATCGCGCGGGACATCCAGAAGTCGCTACAGAAATGGATGACCGTTTTCTACGACGACGGCGGCGCCGTCGGCCGCCGCTACCGCCGCCAGGACGAGGTGGGCACGCCGTTCTGCGTGACGGTGGACTTTGATACGCTCGGCGAAAACGGCGCGGAGCTCAAGGACACGGTGACCATCCGCCACCGCGACTCGATGGAGCAGGAGCGCATGAAGATCGATGCGCTGCTGCCGTGGTTGCTGGAGCGGGTGAGGTGAGAAGACATCTGCCAGCGCCACCTCCTTCACGAGAAAACGCCCGCTCCCCGGTGAGGAGAGCGGGCGTTTTCTGATAGATTGTGCGCGGCTTACTTGGAGCTGGAGATCAGGCTCGCCTGGCTGGCGCCCTTCTTGATCTTGCTCTGCTTGATCCAGCTCATGGTGGAGCGCAGCTTGGCTCCGACCTTCTCGATCTGGTGGGCGGCTTCGGCCTTGCGGATGACGTTGAACTTCTTGTAGCCGCCTTCGTATTCGGCGATCCACTCCTTGGCGAACTTGCCGGACTCGATGTCCTTGAGCTGCTGCTTCATGCGCTTCTTGACGGAGGCGTCGATGATCTTCGGCCCGACGGAGACATCGCCCCACTCGGCGGTTTCGGAGATGGAGAAACGCATGCCGGCGATGCCCTGCTCGTTCATGAGGTCCACGATGAGCTTGAGCTCGTGAAGGCACTCGAAGTAGGCCATCTCGGGTTGGTATC
Organism: Verrucomicrobiaceae bacterium; assembly: GCA_003820635.1. The sequence continues at coordinate 13,272 of RPOS01000027.1, forward strand.
CGGCTTCAACGAGAGTTTCGAATCCAGCCTTCACCAGCGCGGAAGCGCCGCCGCAAAGCACGCACTGCTCGCCGAAAAGGTCGGTCACGGTTTCCTCGCGGAAGTTGGTTTCAAACACCCCGGCGCGGGCACAGCCGACACCACCGGCCCAGGCGAGCGCGGTTTCCTTGGCTTTGCCGGTGACGTCCTGATGGACGGCGATGAGGCCGGGAACACCTTTGCCGGCGACGAATTGCGAACGCACGGTGTGGCCCGGACCTTTCGGCGCGACGAGGATCACGTCGATGTCCTTCGGCAGCTTGATCGTCTTGAAGTGGACGGCGAAACCGTGGGAGAAAAGCAGGGTCTTGCCCGGTGTGAGATTCGGCGCGATGTCCTTGTTGTAAACCGCGGGGATCACCGTGTCCGGAGTGGCGACGAAGATGACGTCGGCCTTCTTTACCGCATCCGCAGTGTCCATGACCTCGAAGCCGAGTTTCTTGGCGACTTCACGGGACTTCGACTTCTTGTAGAGGCCGATGATGACCTTGAGGCCACTGTCCTTGAGGTTGAGCGCGTGGGCGTGGCCTTGTGAGCCGAAGCCGATCACGGCGAGGGTTTTCTTTTTCAACGGAGCGATCTTCGCGTCCTTGGTGGTATAGATCTTCGCGGCCATGGCGGATCGGTAGTTTAGGTTCGGTTGAGTCACACCACGACCATCGGGGACGCAGCGGGGCGGCACACTGCGCGGATGACGCCACGGGGTCAAGCCACAAGAATCGGCCAGAAAAACAGGGCGGCTACACTAGGGAGAGGAGTTGTTCGAGGTAGTCGGGATCGAGAGCGGCGCGCATCTCGCGTTTGGGCAGGCTGTTGCGGCGTTTGCCTGTGCCGGGCATGCGGTTGTGTTGTAGCACGGGATGCCGTTGGGAAGCTTGAGCCACTTGCGCAGCCACTCCTCGCGCAACTCGGCGAGTCCTTCCATGAGTTCGTAGGTCCTCACGCCGCAGAGCACGGCGGCAAAGGCGATGAAGAGGATTTCGCCGAAATGGTGGCGGGTGTTGCCACCGTTGCGGGGGCCTTGATTGGAGGCGAACAACACGAAACCTTGAGGTAAGCCGCCGGAATAGTCGATTTTGTTCGGATTTCTTGGCATTCAGGAATCCTGAAGGCGCAAGATGGGGTGTACAAGTCTGTTAGAAAACCGCAGATTGAGATTTTCCTAATGTAGTCGCCCTGCGTGGCGGCGAAGACCAAGCCGCAGATGGTCCAGCGATAACGGCCGATTTGTTCATTTACGGAGGAAATGGACATGGCGGTATGGGTGAGGTTTAGCGGCCACGTGCGGTGTGGCCACGGGAGATCATTCCGCTGGAATGAGCCGGGCAAGCGCCAATTCTCCAGACAGCTCACCCCTGCAGGGCCCGCAGCGCGCCGCGCACCAGCGCCTCCACCGTGGCGGAGGGCTCGTTTTCCAGCACCTTGCGCACGGACTTGCGGGCATCCACCTGCTTGTAGCCGAGCGCCAGCAGCGCCAGCTCGGCATCCGCCGCCAGCGCGCTCACTTCACCGGCCGCCGCATCCTGCCAGGTATCCGCCACACCCACCTTGTCCTTGAGCTCGAGCACGATCCGCTCTGCGGTCTTCTTGCCCAGCCCCTTGATGCGCGAGAGCTCCGCCGTGTTTCCAGCCACCACACAACTCTTGAATCGCGAGACCGGCATGCCGCTCAGCACCGCCATGGCGATCGCAGGGCCGATCCCGCTCACGCGGTCGATGAGCATCAGGAACACATCGCGCTCCTCCTCGGTGGCGAATCCATACAGCGTGTGCGCCGTTTCACGGATGTGAAGATGCGTCCGCAAATCCACCTCCAGCCCCTCCGCCGCATGCAACCGGTCGTAGGTGGAAATCGGGATAATCACCTCGTAGCCGACGCCGTGCACATCCACCACCAACCGGTTCGGATAGGCCTCGATCACTTTTCCGCGCAGTCTCGCAATCATCGGCGGCGAGATTGCCCCATCGTGCAGGATCGTCAACCCGGATCCCGGCGGCGGATTCCCGCGAGGCCGGGCTCCGGGTTTCACGCTTCAAAGTTCAAACTTCCACCGGGATCCTGCGCGGCTGCGCCTCACGCGCCTTGGGCAACTTGATTTCCAGCACACCGTCCTTCAAGCGCGCTGAAATGGCCGAGTCATCCAGATCGCGGCCCAGTCCGAACGCGCGCTGATAGATCCCGGTGAAGTATTCGCCCACCAGCGTCTCGCAAGCTTCCCTGCCCTGCCCCATCTGGGGACCGGTCACGGTGAGCTGCTTGTTTTCCAAGGTGATTTCCAGGTCCTTTTCATCGATGCCCGGCATGTCGCAGCGGATCAGCAGTTCGGACGGCGTTTCGTAAATGTCGGCCGCCGGGACAAACACCGGCCGCTCGGCAGCTTGCTCCGCGCGCGGCGCGGTGGGTGTGGAGATGCTTTCATTCATGTTCATGGCTGGCTCCTTTCCTGTGTCAGTTGGCGATCACCGGGATGCTTCTGGGTTTCGATTTCTCCGCGCGGGGCAGCGTGATCGCCAGCACGCCCTTCTCGTATTTTGCGGAAATTTTATCCTCCTCCACCTCGAAGGGCAGCGTGAAAGTCCGCGCAAACGGCCCACTGCTGCGCTCCTTGCGGTGGCACACGACGCCCTCACCCTCCGGCGCGTTGTCCTGCAAAGTAGCGCGAATGGTCAACTGGCCCTTGGTGAGGCTGATTTCCAGATCCGCCGGGTCCACACCCGGGATCTCCGCGGTCACGATCGCCTCGTTGGAGTCGCTGAGCAGATTGACGAGCGGAAAGCGCGCCGTGCGCGCCGCCGGCAAGCCACCTTCGAACAGGCGGTTCATTTCCCGCTGCAAGTCCCTGAGGGCTGCGAAAGTCCCCCACGGATGAATGGTCATGGTGTTTGAATTCATGATTTTGGCTTTCAACAGTTGGTTTCAAATCGCTTGCCCGACCATCGGATCGGTGCAGCTCGTAACCATTCCAGCAAACCCGGTGCCACGCCCCATCAACAAACCCAAGTTACTGATCACCAGAAGATAGCGACCACACTCCAAGGAGCGGCATCATCCCATCCGCGTCAGCTTTTCGCAGAAATGCGCCATTTTTTCCCAATGCGATGCGTCAAGCTGGCCTCATCGGCCCGCTGACCACCCGTCAGCCACTCCCCATGCCTGAATCTGCATGGGAACCGGAAAAATCCCGCCGAAATTCTTGACACTCGCCGCCAAAGCAAGCTTTCATCCCGCCCCGCGCCAATCGCAATGCACCCGTAGCTCAGCTGGATAGAGCGTCTGACTACGAATCAGAAGGCCAGGGGTTCGAATCCCTTCGGGTGTACTTTTTATACAGCATTTAAAATCAATGGATTGGCTTCTGGAAAAGAAGCCCAAATTGACGCCCCCCCACCCGGTCATGAATGCGGGTGGTGACAAATTGGTGACAAACGCGGCTTCGGCTCTGCCTGCCACCTCAAAGCAGGCGCGTTGCGGCAGGAGGAAAAAACAGGGGCCTGTCGCGGTCATGAAATTCGGTTCCGCGGCGGTTCCGGTTTACCGCATGGAATCCGGTGGCAGAGTGCGTTTCGCGATCGCCTATTACCGGGATGGCAAGCGGCTGAGGTAGGTCTTCCAAGCCCTCGACGCAGCTCGTGGCGCAGCGAATCCAGTCGGGCATGCAGCAAATGACGGACCTGAAACCGCATGAGCGTGAGACCTACCTTGCCGTGCGCAAAATGGCGGATGAAGCCGGGTTGTCATAGGTTTGCGCCATGGAGGATTATTTACGCGCACGCAAGATCGCGGGTTCCGAGTCGCTCGCGGCGATGGCGGCGGAATACACAAAGCACTTTGGCAACGTTACCCGCCGCGCCACGGTGCCCGAGGTCGTCGCCCAACTTCTACAATCCAGAAAGCAAGACGGCTCGGGCACGCGCCATTTGGCCCAGCTCCGCTGGGTGCTCAACCGCTTCGCCACCGCCCACCCGGGCCAGATCCTCGATGTGACCTCGGCTGACATCGACAAGTGGTTGCGCAGCCTCAATATCCAATATCGCCCCGAGTTCCCGCAACGGGATGCTGCTTTACGTGAACCTGCTCTTCTCCTTCGCCCTGGAACAGAATTACCTGCCCGAAGGCAAGCCGACGGCTTCCAGCCAGTTGCGCAAGGTAAAGGTGGCGGACAGCGAAATCGAGGTCTTCAAGCCGGACGAGTTCCGCAAGATCATCCACGCCGCGCCGATCCATCTGATCCCGTTGCTCTCGATCAGTGCCTTCGCTGGCACCCGGGCTGCCGAGTTGGCCCGCCTTGATTGGTAGGCGGTGGATCTGGAGCGCCGGTTCGTTGAAATCCGCGCCGGCCAGGCGAAAACCGCATCAAGGCGGCTGGTGCCCATCACCGACAACCTCGCCGCATGGTTGGAACCGCTGCCGCGCAAAGGACGCGTGATCGCGTCGGGCGATCTCATCAAGGAAGCGACCGCAGTGGCCCGTGCGCTCAAGATCGAGTGGCCGCGCAACGTGCTCCGGCACTCTTAACCTCCGCGAATCCGCACACGCGTTCACGGAATACCGGAATGGCCGGAAAAGGGATAGCTTGATCCCGTTGCCGCGAGACTCCTGCCCCCCAAGGAAAGACGCGAACAACACTCCCCCCCAACAAGAAACCCGACGGAACCCGTAGGCAGCGTCTCCCCCATGCGCTTCGGTTTCCGCCGGGTTCTTCTTTGCAAGTGGATTGGCAACGTCACAGTAGAGCTGCTGATTGATGCTGCCAGGTGGGACTATCTTCAGCAGTATGCTGCGGGATTGTCATCCCTTACCGAGCAATTTTGGAAGCCACCTGTCCGGCGATTGGTATCCGATCGTCTTGTACGGCACCATGTTCAATCTCTCCTCGATGTCCATGGGCGTGTAGCCAGGATGATCCTCCCTGTCGTATACGGCATAAAACTCTACCGCCTTGATGGCGTCATTCATCGAACCGATCAACGAGCGATTGGCACGTTTGAGCACGACCACTTCTTGGTTGTTCGGATCAAAATCCGAGCCATGTCGTTGCCAAACTTCCGCCACCCTTGGAAGGAATGCTTTCAAAAAGGAGTCGATGGACGTGAGGCCTTTCGCGGGCAGCAGGATTGTGTAGAGACTCGCGTCGTTCATCATCATGACATGCTCGATACGGCCCACGCGGAAGGAATGCCCACTCCATGCGTCAAGCCGCCCGACCTGAAGAACCGGCATCTCCTCTAGGCTGAACCGGCACTTGAGTCGTCTGGCAAGCTGGTTGGACAAGTGCAGTATCATGTTAGCGCCATTTGCGGAGCATGTCGGCGAAGGTCGCGTGGTCCATAACCGTGCACAGATTACCGACAGAACCCCATGACCTGTCCAGCGCGATGCAGAAGGCGATCCGGCGCGGTGACGCCAAGCTGGCCGGTTATTGGGCGCTCGAACTGTGGGCCAGCGGCTACGGCCAGTATGTCTGACGGCGGCTGCTCACCGTGAGCGCGGAGGACTGCTGGGGAATCCTCACCCAGGAAGTCAAAGCGCTGCACGACAGCTACACCGAGATCAACCGCAACACGGCGGCCAAGACGCCCAAGGGCCGCATCTTCATTTCCAAGGCGGTGATCCTGCTCTGCCTGGCCAAGAAGAGCCGCGACGCCGACCACCTGCAAAACTTCGTCTATGACCAGCAGGCTGGCTTGGACCCGGAAACGCTCACCGATGAACTCGAACAGGCGGTCGAATACGTGCCCATTTCCGACTACGCCTACGACTGCCACACGCCGCAGGGCCGAGCGATGGGCAGGACGAAAGCCGAGTTCTTCAAGGCCGAGCAGGAAGCGCTCAACCCGTTCATCCCCGGCCTGTTCGACAACCTGATTGATTCCTGAACCAACCCCGAGATCCCATGCCATACCAACTGATGCAGCCGCGCTTCCCGCTTGGAAGAATTTTCGCCACGCCCGCTACCTCCGCCGTCATCACTGCGGCGATTGGGGGGGACGAGCTGTGCGCCGAGGACAAGCAGGCGAACGAGAACTCGCTCAAAGACGGAACCCGCCTGCTCAGCCGCTACTCCACACCGGGCGGGTCGATCTACATCATCACCGAGCATGATAGGTCGATGACGACGATCCTGCTGCCGAGCGAATACTGACGCGGACCTCACATTGCGCGAGCCAAGGGGAATGAAGTAAAAACCACCCCATCGGAAATGGACAGTATCCCGTGCGATTCCAGATAAACCATCAGGCAATCAAAATCCACACCAATATGGCAGCCTACGCAGAATCGCGCATGCGGTCCGAATCTTTCGCTAATCAGCTCGAACAACCGGCTCAATCTGATTCCACGTGAATACGAATTAGCGATCTCGAGAACTTCCTGACCGCTGACAAATTTGGATGATTTCATGGAATTATCAAGGGTTGGTTTTGTAGATCCGGGGGGAACGAATAAAGGGAGATCCGGGGAGGATCGCATAATCAGATACAGGGCAACGAATGCCATTATGAGTGTCAAGAAATTGAAGATAACTGTTTTGATTACAACGCCCTGAGTTCTTGAATCCATTGCAAATGGCTGTCTTATTGGCGATGATTATGTCATCTCGATATTCTGTTGCTCTTAACCTTATTGTATTCATGTTTGCAGTCACAGTTCCTGTTGCGGGCTGGCTTTGATTTGTCATACCACCACGATCCGGTCGTCCAATCCGCATGCCAACGTGAGGGGAAGCCGTCTAACGGAAGTATAACAAACGCGGATGGTGCATGTGAGGTCTGGTCATGTTGCCTACCTTGAGCAGGGGCAGTGAGTCCCTACGCTTGATTACGCGGCATCATGGCGGACAGGCTCATTGCACGGCAGTCAGTTCTTCTGATTGAGAGGTGCTCCGAATTGTGCCGATTGAGGAAAATCCCGGCATAACTACCCCCTCTGACAATTCGAATCTTGTTGCGTGCTTCCAGAAAGACCAGCAGTGCATCGATATCTACGCCTATGTGGGAGCTCTTATGGAAAGTGACCGATGGACCAAATTGACCGGATACTTTTTCGATCAAGCGGCTGAGCCTGATGCCATTCGGATTGGCAGAAACCAAGTCAACGATTTCATTGCCGTTAATGGTGGTGATGGTGGTCATCGGTTTGGGAGGTAGGAGAATGTTTGAGCCAATCGTAAAACCAGTGTTAAGATCAATGGGGTGTTCCCCCACCGTGTAGCGGCCCATTGCTAGGGAAAATGGCGCGCAAAAATGGTGTGGGCGGATTTTTCTCCTAAGGAATAGTTTGAGGCGGCGGGGGAGCGCATCAGGGTGCTAATTGTTTTGTGAAGTGGCTGGGGGATTTGTATGGGACAATAGAGATTTGAGTGGGTAAAGCGCATTGAATGATAGCCCAGCATCTTGATCTCCATCCTGCCTTGAAGGAAAGTTGGCCACAAGGTTCCGAGGCGAGAATGGGCCACTCAAAAGCTCGTCGGAGCCGCGGGTTCTTGTGGGCAACTTTCCGGGGATCGAACGATGCCGCGAGATGTTTTCGGGCTGGATGCTCGCGGCCTTGGTCGCAAAATTCCCGCCCATGGCCGTCGAACATCTTTTCACCCAAGCCCTTGGTCTCGTCTCACCCTGGAAGGTTGTTGCAAGCAACTTCGATCCTGCCGCAAAATCGTTGGAACTCGTCATCGATTTCGAGCGGGGTGCCCGCTTCCCCGATCCGGAGACCGGCCAACTCTGTCCGGTTCACGACACCGTGCAGCGCAGTTGGGAGCATCTGAGGTTTTTCGAGCATCGCACCACGATCCGAGCCAGGGTTCCGCGCATCACCACACCGGCCGGCGCGGTCAAGACCGTCGAGGTTCCATGGGCCAATCCGAATGGCGGATTCACCCTTCTCATGGAAGCCTATCTGCTCACCCTGGCCAGAGTCCTGCCCGTCGCTGAAGTCTCGCGGCAAACCGGCGTCAGCCAGGACCGCATCTGGCACCTGATCCGCACGCGGGTCAGCGAAGCCTGGCTGAAAGGCGACTGGAGCTCGCTGAAGCGGCTCGGGGTGGACGAAACATCCACGCGCAAAGGGCACAAATACGGCACGGTATTCCTCGAAATAGACGGCAAGGAAACGGACCGGGGACGAGGGGCCTCGAAGGTCGCGCGGTTGTTGTTCTTCACTCCGGGCAAGGACAAGGAGACATTTGCGGAGTTCGCCGCCGAACTGCAGCGGCGCGGCGTGCCCTCCGAACAGATCGAGGAGATTGCCATGGACATGTCCAAGGCGTTCATAGCCGCAGCCGCAGAACACTTCCCCGATGCCGAACTGTGCTTTGACCGATTCCACGTCATGAAACTCTGTGGCGAGGCGCTCGACCAGATCCGCAAGGAAGTCACCAGGGAAAACGGCGGACTGCCGCGAGGTGCGATGTGGGCACTGCGGGGCAACGTGGAAAACCTCAAGGAAGAGCAGCGCATCCCGCGGGAACAAATTTGCAAGGAACACGGCAAAATCGCCCGCGCGCTCTCGATCCGGGAGTTCCTCGCAGACCTATGGAACTACCGGCATCGTGTGGATGCCGGGCAACACCTTGAGTCCGTGCTTGCATGGTGCAGTCGGTCGCGGCTGGAACCTTTCGTCAAACTCGGCAAGACACTCAGGAGACACATGGAAGGCATCTTGGGATACTACAAAAATCACACGACTTCCGCCGCGATCGAAGCCGTCAACGGCCTGTTGCAACTCGCTCGGCGCAGAGCACGAGGTTACCGCACATTCATCAACTTCCAAGCCATGGCATACTGGATTGCAGGGGGTTTAGACATAGATATACGCTCCGCGGCTACCCACTAAAAGTCCAGCAGCGCCTGAAAAAATCCGCCTTCCACTGAAGCAGCCCTGTGGACACGAATGCTGGCTGGCATGACTGGCAGATAGAGCACGATGATGCCTTTTCACGTCAGTAGATACAGAGTCATCAGCATGCCGCTAATGCCGTTGCAGCCCCTGCCAACCGTGCCACGCCATCACCGCGGCGATGACGATCATCAGTGCGCATGACAGATAGGGGGCTCTCCGCATCACCTCGCCAAAGCCTTTGAATCGGCGTTCCGCATGACGGATACTCCAAGCGGCGATGACGCCGGTGGTAACCATGGTCAGCGCCAATCCCAGGCTGAACGCCGCCACCATGAAGAATCCCAAGGTGACCTTCTTGAGTTGGAGGCAGATCAGCAGCACGCTGAAGGCGGCCGGGCAGGGCATCAGGCCGCCCGTGACGCCAAACCAGATGATCTGTGGCGTGGTGACCGAATGCCCCGCGAAGCGCCGCCGGATGTCTTCGGCATGAGCCCTTTCGTGGGCGTCCTGAAAGTCCGCATCTCCATCAAGTTCGTGGTGATGATGCCCGTCCTCGCGGAACACCGCCCGGACCTCATGGCTGTGGTTGCCGTGGGAAAGCGTCACCACCACCGTGAACTCGTGCGGTTCAGGAATGGAATCAGCCGATTCCAAACAGCCCTTCTTCGATAAAAGCGGGAAAGTCCGCTTCGTTCCATCGGCGCGCTCGGTGATCAAGCGGACTTCATCCGGTGATGGAAGGCGCGATCCGGACGGCACCCGAAGTTGGAAGACTGGCGGAACTCCGTCCTCATGAATGCCCAGCAGGATTTTCCCATGGCCGGTGTCGAGTTCCAAGGAGTCGTCATGATGATGTCCGTGCGCTCCGTGGTGATGATGGTGCGCCGCATTCACTTCCGCCTTGGTCCGCCGGAACATCCAGACGGCCAGTGTCACAATGGCCACCGCTGAGAAAAGCTGAAGGTAGGGTTCCACGGTTTCCGCGTTCCATTCCCTGCCGAAGCGCAGGGCCGCCGCCGCGAGCGCCCAGATGATCAGGGAGTGTGACAATGCCGCCGATATGCCTAACAGGACGGCCTGGGCGATGGTGCCACGGGTGGCGATGATGAACGACGCCATCATCGTCTTGGAGTGGCCGGGTTCCAACCCGTGCAGGATTCCAAGGAGGACCGCCGAGGGCAGGAAGAGCCAGGTAATGTGTTCAGGGTTCATGAGGATGCAGTTTTTTTGATGGATCAGCGTAGGTATTTCCTCAATACCGCGATCAATTCCTCCGCACCTTCCCCAGAATTCCGCGGTTCATGGAATTCGCCATCGCTCATGATGTGATGGCGGATGTGGCCTTCCAACACTTCGAGCATCAGGCCGTTCACCGCTCCGCGAAACGCGGACAAGGTGTGCAGGACGTCGCCGCAATCCTTACCTTCGTCGATTGCCCGGTGCAGTCCTTCCAGTTGACCCTGCAAGCGCCGGATGCGCGCCAATAGGCGGGGTTTGTCTTTCTGAGTGTGTGCCATGGCGGCGGGAACGTGGCAGAAAATAGCATAGGTGGGTAGGGTATTTATAAAAAATCTCCAAAAAGCCTCCATGTGCCAAATCGGGGCTTGGAGCGGAATCCGGGGTGTGTTCCCTTGGCCCGCCTCGTCACCCATCATGCGCTCCCAGGTGGCGCGTTTCGGGATCGAAGCCTTGCGGATGGCATCGCGGAACTGGCGCTGCATCGAAGATTCGTGCAGGTGATGACGTGCGATCCTTCCTGTGCGCGGATGCGGGCAGAGGGTGGCGGAGGGGAAATAGTGTGACGAAGATCCTGTGAGGCGTTTTTTCTCCAGCGATCAAGGGCCTGGCACGATGGGCACGAGGTAGAGCTTCCGGGCGATGTATTCGGTGGGGCGGATCGATTCGACGTGTCCGTCCACGAACAAGATCGGCACCTTGCCTTCGATCAGGAGATCCTTGAGCGTGCCGTTCTCGAATTCCTTGATTTGGTCGCGATCGTAGCGGAAGAAATAATTGTCGCACGGAGCGATCAGCGGCGTGCGGCCCGGATCCCCAAGGGCTGCGAGCGGAACACTGCTCGAGAGCAGTTCGTCGTGGGAGGGGATGGTGCCGGTCGAAGCGAGAGCCAGGTTTTCCGGGATCATTTCGTTGATGGCGTAGCCGGGATTCAGGGGTTCCCAGCCGCGCGGTTTTGCACTTGTCTCGAACAGCGGGTTTCTCAAAAACGTGTCGTTCCTTTTCCACCATTCCTCGGTTTTGAACTCGTCCGGATCGGTTTTCGGGAAGAGCAAGGTGAGGCAGGTTTCATGCCATAGCACATCCTTGGTGGTTCCGTCCTGTTGGATGGTCGTGGCCTTGGCGGGCGGAATTTTCATGCTGTGATCCGCCGCGTAGATGGCGAACAGCGGTCCGATCTGGCGCAGGTTCTCGATTGATTTTGTCGCCTTGCCCCGGGCCATCATTCGGGGGCCCACGGTCAATCCCACTGTGGCCAGAACCGCGAGGATCGCGATCACGACCAGCAACTCGACAAGCGTAAATCCGGAAAAATTTGGTCTTTTGGAAGCCTTCACGGGGGGATTAAGCGCTATAGCATTATACCCGTCTAGGCTATTAATCCGGCAATAAAATACTAGCGTAATTTAATGCTGCATAAGCCATGCTCGGATGACCGACTGATAGGCCCCCGCACGGTCGATGCCCACCGCACGGATGCTGGCGCGCTGCGTGTTGCTGAGCTTTTCAAGGAAGGATTCCACGGCCTCCTTCTTTTTGCCCTCCGCCATGTGCAGCAGCTCACCGGTGTCGGCGTTGAGGATGATGGTGATGTAGCCGTGGCCCTTGCGCACGGATTTCTCGTCGATGAGGAGGCGCACGATGCCGTCGAAGTCGGGAGGCGGGGTCTGGCTTTCGAGCACGATCTTGTCATAGCGGCGAACGGTGCCGTCGGAGATCTCTAACATGGTGGCGACCTCGGAGTTGGTGGCCAGCGAGGGCCACGAACTCACCAGCCTCATGAGCCGCCATGTCGCGTGGCAGGAGGCGTGGACCTCCTCGGGACAGCTCGACACGTAGCGTTGGCAGAGCGGGCACAGGCCCTGGACGGTGAGGTGGGTTCAGTCATACCCAAATCTTACCAAGAGGGGTGGGACAAATAGGGGGTCAGGTTTTGAAAAGCGGATTTTTTTTGCAGCAACGGACAGTGATCACTGCAGCCTCGCGACAAAGGCCCCCACCGCGCTTTGAGGCAGGTCGATCCAGACATGGTGGGGATCACCGGGGGCCACGCCGATGGGCTCGCCCGCCGCGTTTTCCATGCGACTTACCGTTTGGCGCGTGTTGCCGCCAGGCAGGATCACTTCAATCGCGTCGCCGGCTTCAAAGCGGTTTTTGACCAGCACTTCCATCAGGCCACGCTGTGGATCCCAGCCGAGCGCTTTACCGACATAGCGTCCGCTGCCGGGCACTGAATGGCTCACCTCGTAGTTTTGATAGGTGGCGTCCTGGTGGCGCTGGAAAAATCCACCGGTGTAACCACGGTTCGCCAATCCCTCCAAATCCGCGAGGATGGATGGATCAAACGGCCGGCCGGCCATGGTGTCGTCAATGACCCGCCGGTAGGCCTGACAACTTCTCGCCACGTAATAGGGGCTCTTGGTGCGTCCTTCGATCTTGAGCGAGTCGATGCCGATTTCCATCAGGCGTGGCACGTGTTCGGCCGCGCGAAGATCCTTCGAATTGAGAATGAAGGTGCCGTGCTCGTCCTCTTCAATCGGCATCAGTTCCCCCGGCCGCTGGCTTTCCTCAATCAGGATTTCGCTTTCTTCGTCCGCGCATGATGATGGCGCGCCGTCATGCACCTGGTATTTCCACCGACACGAGTTGGTGCAGGCCCCTTGGTTGGAATCCCGGCGGGTGAAATATCCTGATAGAAGGCAGCGACCCGAATACGCGATGCACAACGCGCCATGCACAAACACCTCCAACTCGATGTCCGGGCATTCCTGGCGGATTTCGGCGATCTCATCGAGCGTCAGTTCGCGGGACAGGATGATGCGTGAAACACCTAGTTTTTTCCAAAAACGCACGGCCGCCCAGTTCAGCGTGTTGGCCTGCACCGAGAGATGGACGGGCATTTCCGGCCAGGCCTCGCGGGCCATGTCGATGAGTCCGGGATCCGCCATGATCAATGCGTCCGGCTTCAGCGCGACGACCGGGGCCATGTCCTTCAGATAGCTGCGGACTTTTGCATTGTGGGGCAGCAGGTTGCTGACGACGAAAAATTTCCTGCCCTGCGCATGGGCTTCGTCGATTCCCTCGCGCAGGCACTCCACATTGCGGAACGAGTTGTTGCGGACCCGCAGGCTGTAGCGGGGAAGTCCGGCATAGACCGCATCCGCTCCGAACGCGAACGCGGCGCGCATCATTTCCATCGATCCCGCGGGCGCGAGCAGTTCAGGCGCGTTCATGCCGTCCAGTACACCTGTGGCAGGATGCCTTGCAAGCCCATGGCGGCACACGAGCCGGCCAAGCCATGTCAGTTCCCCTGCATGGCGCGCACTTCCTTGCGAACCATTTTCGCCAACTCGGGCGGCGCGATCACCTTCGCCTGGCGGAGGATTGGCAGGGCCGAGGGATCGCCAGGCTGCTGCTTGCGGCGGCGGGAATATCGCGAGCTTCCAGTTCATCGTGGATGAGACCGGCGGCCGGGTTGGTGCGGAGTTTCATGGAATTCCTGTAACCCAAAAAGAGAACAGAGCAAGGGTTTGCTGTGCCGTGCATCGGCGCGCTTTGTGCGCTTGACTCATCGCTTGACTCAAAGTTGACTTACGTGCGTGCCCTACATTCCGCAGTTCACGATTACACCGCGCCTGCTTTCGTTGGTCGAGGTGATTGCGGCCTTGCGGGAACGGATTCAAGGCGCGGCGGTGGAACTTGCATGGATTCCAGCCCTGCAGAAGGACACGCGCACCCGAAATGTCCATGCGTCCACGGCCATTGAGGGAAATCCCCTCACCTTGGAGCAGGTGCGGGCCTTGGAAGAGGGCCGGGAAATTGTCGCTGCTGACGCACGCTCCCGCCGCGAGGTGCTGAATTATTTCACTGGGCTGCGCTTTGTGGAGAAACAAGCGACGAAGAAAGCCATCCGCCACGAGGACCTTTTCGAGCTCCACCGGATTCTGGCAGGAGATGTCATGGATCAGGGGACTGCGGGCAGCTATCGGACGATTCAAGTGCGGGTAGGCAATCATTTCCCGCCCGCCGCCGTGGACGTTTCCGGTCTGATGTTTGAGCTGCTGGAATGGTGGAACAAGAAATCCTTCGAGTTGTCGCCGGTCCTCAGTTCGGCAATCCTGCACTATCGTTTCGAGGACATCCACCCCTTCGCCGATGGCAACGGCAGAACCGGCCGCGCTCTGGCACTGTGGGAACTCTACCGGCGCGGCTTCGACAGCCACCACATTTTCTCGGTGGACGAATATTATTGGGAAGACCGTCCCGGCTACTACGCCGCCCTTGAAGCCGTGCGATTGCAGGGAGAAGACCTGACAGGCTGGCTGGAATACTGTGCCGATGGCGTGAGGATCACGTTGGAAAAGGCGTGGTTGCGCGTGCAGGCATTTCAAGTCAACGCACCGACAAAACTCGTCTTGAGTCCGAGGCAGGAGGACCTACTCAAGCTGTTGCGTGATCACGGCAGCATGTCACCCGCAGAGTTATGGGATGCAATGGGACTTTCCAAACAGGGAACCATGAATCTCCTGAATCCGTTGCTCGAAGCGGGTCTGGTCGAAAGAATCGGCAACCGCAAAACAGGACGTTATGCGTTGAAAAAGCCGTGACCCTGCCAGGCGATGGTGGTGGAACGAATCAACCCGCCCGCATCCGCTCAAGCGCAGCGTCCAACTCGGATTTGAGAGTGTAAGGAATTTTGTGTAAGTTGGCTTTGGCTGATGGATGGTTAGTGGTTTTCGGTCATGAGGGCGGCGTTGGTTGTCTTCGGTGCGCGGCGAATCAGTTGGCGTGTTCATGCCTGTGTTGGCCATGTCAACCCAGCTCATGGTGACAAATGGTGACAACCTGTTAGCCTCGGATGTTTCAGTTGGCCAAAATGGTTTCAAATACGGATGGCCACCAGCGGCCAACTGAGGCAAAAACATGTCATAACAATTTGATTGAAAATATGTTAAGACATTCCACGAATCAGAAGGCCAGGGGTTCGAATCCCTTCGGATGTGCCACTCATTATCAGTGAGTTGGAACGCAAATCAGCCTTACGGAATAAAGCGCTACTGCCGGGATCCGCCGGGGAAATCCCGCGGCAAGCACCAATACGGCAGTTGGCGACGCCCGGATTCACCAGGAATCCGATTGATGCCAAGCGGAGGAGGAGACCCTTGAGCTCAATGCCCGGCCTCCATCCGGGATTTGGGGTGACATTGGGCATGAAGCCCACACTTTCATGGCGACTCGCGAGCGTGAACGGATAGTGAAACCAGTGGCAATGCCCCACATGGCGGGTTATGATCACGCATGCCCGTGCATCATAACCCATCTCCAGTCCGCAGCTTATTGGTCTTGTTTGGCTTTATCCTCGTCACTTTTTGCGCGCCGATGGCCGGGATTTTTTCACCGCCGGGAGACTGGTATGGGTCGCTCGCCAAACCGGAGTGGAATCCGCCCGGATGGATCTTCGGCCCGGTGTGGACAACCCTCTACCTGATGATGGCCATCGCCGCCTGGCTGGTCTGGAAACGCGATGGCTGGCAGCGACCGCTGTGGCTCTACTTCACACAACTGGCGCTCAACGCGGCGTGGACGCCGGTTTTCTTCGGTGCGCATGAGCCCGGTTGGGCCTTGGCCGTGATCGTCGCCTTGTGGCTTGCCATCCTGTTCACGCTGTTGGCCTTCCTGCGTGTCAGCAAAGCGGCCGCTTTCCTGCTGCTGCCGTATCTTGCCTGGGTCACGTTCGCCACCTTCCTCAACTTCACGCTGTGGCGGATGAACCCGGGTTGATGTCATCAGCCGATGAAGGACGATGAGGCCTCCGTCATGTGATTTGAAAAAAGGCCAAGCCTTGGCGGTGAATTTTGCCAACCGATAGACCACGCGTTGCTCATGCGTCAACGCGAGTTCTGGACGGCTTCCTTCAACGGGCGCTTGATCACATATTCCTGCGATACGGTGTGGCCTCCCTCGCTGACGGTCCGTTGGGTCAGGCAGCCGGACAATGGCAGGGCAAGGGCGGCGGCGAGCAGGCATTTCAAGGTGGTGCGCATCATGCGAGACAGTATCGCGCTTCACGGAGCGCGGGTAAAGAGCGTTCTTATGAACACTTTCGGCTTGACCGCCCCGGGCGCCGGATGGACCCCTTGTGGCCGTGTCCAAGCCGCTCACCGCCCTGTTCATCGACTGCGATTCCTACTTCGCATCGGTCGAACAACATCTGGATCCAGCCCTGCGCGGCAGGCCGGTGGGCGTGGCTCCAGTGATGGCGGAGAGCTCGTGCTGCATCGCCGCCAGCTACGAGGCCAAGGCCTTCGGCGTGAAGACCGGCACACGCATCAGCGACGCCCGCATCCTTTGCCCGGGCATCGCCATCGTCGAGAGCAAGCCCGCCGAATACATCCGCCACCATCAACGCATCGTCGAGGCGGTCGAAGACTGCATCCATGTCGAGGCCGTCCTCTCCATTGATGAGATGTGGGCCTGGCTACCGCTCAACCTGCGCGATCCCGCCACCGTGGAGCTCATCGGCCGCCGGATCAAGGAAACGGTGGCGCGGGATGTTTCCCCAGTCATCAAGGTGAGCATCGGCGCAGCACCGAACCGCTACCTGGCGAAGATAGCCAGCAAGATGCGCAAGCCGGACGGTCTGTTCATCATCGAACAGCGCGACCTCCCGGACGTGTTGCACCCGCTCAAGCTGCGGGATTTCACCGGCATCGCCCGCAGCATGGAGACGCGCCTGCACGCCGCAGGCATCCATACGGTGGCGGAACTGTGTGCGGCTCCGAAGTCCGTGCTGCACGGCGTGTGGGGCGGCGTGATGGGCGACCGCCTCTGGCACCTGCTGCGCGGCGATGAAATCCCTGATCTGGTGTCGGCGCGGAAATCCATCGGCCACAGCCACGTGCTGCCACCGGACAGCCGCCACCCGGACAAAGCCTGGCCGATCCTTTGCAAGCTGCTGCACAAAGCCTGCGAGCGACTGCGCGCTCACGGCCTGCTCACTGGCGGCCTGACCATGCAGCTCGCGTTCTATCGCGGCGTGTCCTGGGCCGCCGAGGCGCGGACGGATGAAACGGATTCCACGCTGGTGCTGATGCGTATGCTCGACCGCCTGTGGCGTGACCGACCCGAACCCCGCTGCCAACTGCTGCAAGTGGGCGTGGTGCTCACCCGCCTGTGCGAGCGGTCCAACCACACGCCCTCGTTGTTCCAGACGGTGGCCGACACGATGGCCGCCATGGATGCGGCCAAACACCAGCGACTCGACGCCACCCTCGACAAGCTGCGCGCCCGTTACGGCCGCAGCGTGGTCTATTTCGGCAGCGTGCAGGAAAGCCGCGACGAGGCGCCCATGCGCATCAGCTTCACCCACATCCCGGATTTGGAGGTGGAGCAGGATTGAAACAGACCGGAAACAGGTTCGGGCAAAAGTACTCCCATGGATGCCCGCAAGCCGTTGCCCGCCGGTGGAGTGATGGACCGCCAAGTCTGTTTGATTTCCGGCGGGCCTGCGGCATGCTTGTGGCCAACCACCGACCCCTCCGGCACCTTGCCTAACAACGCGATTCAGGAAATCTTTTCACGCCGGTTCCGCCGCCTGCTCACCGGCGATCCGGACGGGGTTCCACCGTGGTTGGAGGTGATCGCTGCCGGGAATGGCACCGGCTTGTATCTTCCCACCGATGCGCCCTGGGTGGTTCATGCCGACCTCGCGACGTTGGTGGGCGGCGTCCGCGCGCTGCTGATGCAGGCACTTCATCCCGGAAGCCTCGCCGGTGTGCGCAGTCATTCCCGTTACAAGGATGATCCGCTCGGCAGGCTCTCCGGCACCATCCGCTGGCTCACCATCACCACCTTCGGCTCGCATGAGGCGGTGGCCAGCGAGGCGTCTCGCGTGAACCGCATGCACGAGCGGGTCAGCGGCAGTTATCACAGCGCCGGCGGCGAATCCCGCAACTACCGCGCTGCCGATCCCGATTTGCTGCGCTGGGTGCATGTGGCGTTCATGGATTCCTTCCTGCGTGCCCATCAACATTACTCGTCCCGTCCGATCCCGGGCGGTGCCGATGCCTACATCCTGCAGTGGGCCGCCTCGGTCACACCGCTGGGACTCACCGAGGTGCCGATGGATGAAGCCGGACTGCTCGCCTGCCTCGACGGCTGCCGCAGCGAACTCGCGGTGACGGACGATACCCGCGAGGTGGTTCGATGGTTGAAAAACCCGCCACTGCCGGGAGCGGCGCGGGTGGTTTATGCGCTGCTTTTCCAAGCCGCCGTGGCCAGCCTGCCCGGGGATTACCAGCGGCTGCTGGGATTCAGCGCCATGCCTTTGGCGGTGATCCGCCCGGTGACCACTGGATTTTTAAAGTTCCTGCGCTTTGCCATCGGCCCGGAAAGTCCTCTGGAAGACGCCGCCATCGCACGGCTCCACCGCGCCGGCGTCATGTGAAGGCACTCCGAAACATCATCCCGCGAAGCGGTGGATCAGCCAGCCGACCAGCAGGACCTGTGGCGTGGAGATGAGTGGCAGGGCAAGCGTGGCTTTCCACGAGCGCGTCGTTTCGCGCAGGGCCATGATCTCGGTGTAGTCGGTGGCGGCTCCGGCCATCAGGAAAACGAAGGCGTTGCCCGGCGCGTGGGCGCGGGTGAGGAGATCGGCGGCGATGGGCGAGGAGCCTTCGGAGCAGACTTCGAGCACGGTGGTGGCCAGGAGTGTTAGAAAGAGCCCGGCAATGGTGGGGCCGAAGTATTGCTGGAACGAGGCGTCCGGCACGAAGGCGCGAATCAACCCTGTTAGAACGAAGCCGAAGAAGATCCAGCGCAGGATCATCTGCGAGCCGGAAAGTCCCTCGCGGGCGAGGCGCAGGTAGTTTGCGGCTCCGGGCTTGAGCGAGCGCAGGACATCCCGCACCGCCGGGCCGATGCGGTAATCGTGCGGCAGGTCCACGGCATTCGGGTTGGGCGGAATTTTGCCGGCATGCACCAAGCGATCGGCGATCCAGCCGGTGACCAGCGCCACGATCATCGAGAGAAGAATGAACAGGAACATCCAGCCCCAGCCGATGAGCGCGGCGAGGATGAGGGTGAGCGAGAGCGAGTTCCACGGGCTGGCGATGAGAAACGCGAGCGTCTGGCCGAGCGAGGCGCCGCGTTTGTAAAGGCTCATGCCCACCAACAGGATGCCGTGGTTGCACAGGTCTAACAAAACACCCGCGCCCACCGCACGGAACAACCCGGAGACGCTGCCGCCGCGGCCGAGCACGGCGGCCACCAGCTCGCGCGGGAAGCGCCCGATCACCGCCACGGCCGCGATGCCGATGAGCAGGCCCCACCACGCGCGGGACATCAGTTCATAACAGGCGTGGCCGAAAACGTGCAGCCAGACCGGCGCGGACGGCACAAGGAAATGCACCGCCACACCCGCGAGAAACGCGCCCAGCGAGCCCCAAAGCAGGAAATCCGGACGGCCTTTTTTGCCGCCGCCGCAACAGGAGTCTCCGGCCGGTGCCTTGGGCGCGCAGCATGAGGGCACGGCGGCAGCCGGTGGTGGTGGCGTGAGTTTCAACAAGGAGCGCCGCAAGGCCTGTCGGTCAGGGCCTTTCTCCGGCGGCGGATTGGAGCAGCAATCGGACATTTCGTGAGGAGAGGGAAACTAGGCGGCGGAGCGGCGGGTGTCGAATGGGATGTTTTCGGCGGCGGGTCGCCACCGCCACGGCTTGCAGCGAGACGCGTCAGCCACGATTTCCCCACTCGCCATTTCAGGCAGGGGCGCTACAAAACGGCGGCATGAGGAACGCGCGATGGATCGGAGCGGCGATGTTGTTAGGTGCCACCTTTTTAGTGGGCGCGGCGGGCGGCGATTCGTTGTTGCGCGCCTTGTGGCCGGCGCTGGTGGCCATCGGGGTGATTGTGTTGCTCAAGGAGGCGGCGGTGGGGCTGGCTTGCGGCGTGGCGGCGGCAGCCTTGCTGCTCGCGGGCGGCGATCCGTTGAAGGCGCTTCGGCTGGCGCTGGCGGATCATGTGTTTCCGGCGATGCAGGGGCCGTGGCGGATCGGCTCGCTGGTGTTCACGCTGGTGCTGGGTTCCTTCGCTGGGATTCTGGAGCGCTCGGGTGGTTTCGAGGCGGTGTTGCGGCGGATGCTGGCGGGCGGAAAGGATGGCGTGCGGCGCTTGTTAGGCGGCACTTATGCCGTAGGCCTGCTGTGTTTCTTCGACGGGCTGGCGAGCAGTTTGCTGACGGGGCGGATCGCGCGGCCGCTGGCCGACCGCGCCGGGGTTTCACGCGAGCGGCTGGCCTGGGTGGTGGACTCGACGGGCTCGCCGGTGGCGTGCGTGGCTTTCATTTCCACCTGGATCGCCACGCAGTTGAGTTTGATCGAACAGGGGCTGACGGACGCGCCGTTTCCGGTGGAGCCATATGCGTTGTTTTTCCAAGCGGTGCCCGCGAACGCGTATTGTCTGCTGACGCTTCTGTTAGTGCCGCTGGCGATCCGCAGCGGCTACCAGCCGCGGGCGATGCGGCGTTTCAAGGCGCTGGCACCGGCAGGGGATGAGGTCGCGACGTCCGATCTGCCGCGGCCGTGGGTGGTGTTGGTGCCTCTGGCCGTGTTGGTTGTCGGGATACTCGGCGGGTTTCCGCTGCTGTCGGGAAAGCCGGTGAATGTCCTGAGCGTGGAAGGGTGGAAACAGGCGTTCAGCGGTGATGCGGGGCCGTATGCGCTGGTTTTCGGCAGTGTGGCGGGCTGGGTCGCGGCGATGTTTTGTTTTCCGGCGCAGCGCCGGCACGAGGCGGCGGATGCGGCGGTGCACGGAGCGGGCTCGCTGATCCCGGCATTGGTGGTGCTCGTTTTCGCGTGGTCGCTGGGCAGCATGTTCGAGGCGCTGGGGACCACGCGGCACATCGCAGAGCTGCTGGCAGGCGGCACTCCGGTGACGTGGCTGCCGCTGGTGATTTTCGTGGTCGGCGCGTCGATGGCCTTCACCACCGGTTCGTCGTGGGGAACAATGGGCCTGCTGATGCCGCTCGCGCTGCCGGCCACGATCGTGGCAGCGGGCGCGGTGGGTTTGTCGCCCGGGGAAACGCGGGATATCGCCGTGATGGTGATCGGCGCGGTCTTCGGCGGAGCGACTTTGGGCGACCACTGCAGCCCGTTTTCGGACACCACCATTGTCAGCGCGCTGGCCAGCGGTTGCCGGACGGTGGACCACGTTTCCTCGCAGCTGCCCTTCGCCGGGATGGCGGCCGCAACCGCCTGCGCCGCCTACGCGCTGATGGCGCTTGGCACTCCGCCGATCCTCGCCACCGTGGCGGCGGCGGTGGTTCTGGCCGGCTGGGTGGGGCTGCTGGCGAGGCGAATCCCGCAGCCATGAAATTTCAAAAAATTCCCGAACCGGGCGCCAATTGTCTTGCAAAACCCGGGCGGGCGGGCTTTCTTCCGCCCCCCAACCATCAACCAAGGACGATCCGGCATGCCGCTGGGTCCATCCCCTAAGACCATGAGCACCAAAGAAATCAACCTGAAGGATTACCAGCTCCACGAAGGAGACACCGGCAGCGCGCCCTACCAAGTGGCCCTGCTCACCCAGCGGATTTTCCACCTTACGGACCACCTCAACGCCCACAAGAAGGACTTCTCGTCCCGCCGTGGCCTGCTGACGATGGTTTCCCAGCGCCGCAAGCTGCTCGACTACATCAAGAAAGACTCCGAGGAGAAATACCAGCAGGTCATCAAGGGCCTCGGACTCCGCCACTAACACCTTCCGCATGGCAGCCACGGATCATCCCGTGGCTGTCCTGCATTCGGCTTGGACGTCCCGCGTTGTCGTCCCGGCCACGGTTTCAAACCTTTCCGCCCGATGCGGATCGCCGTTTGCACCGGAAGAAACCCCAAGCCCGCAAGGCAATTCCGCCTTTCGGGTCGTACGCAACAAGAAGAAGAAAGAGAAAAGAACGAACATGAATATCCATAGCAAAACGATCGAGGTCGGAACAAACCCGATGACGATCGAAACCGGCAAACTTGCCAAACTCGCCGACGGTGCCGTTACCGTCCGCTGCGGTGACACCATCATCCTGGTGACCGCCGTCTCCGCCACCAAAGTAAAACCCGGCCAGACCTGGTTCCCGCTCTCCGTGGAATATAAGGAAAAAGCCTCCGCTGCCGGTGTTTTCCCCGGTGGTTACTTCAAGCGCGAGGGCCGCCCCACCGAAAAGGAAATCCTCACCTGCCGCATGACCGACCGCCCGCTGCGGCCGCTCTTCCCGAAGGGTTATTTCTACGACACGCAGATCATCGCCATCCTGCTTTCCGCCGATGGTGAGAACGACGCGGACGTGCTCTCGATGAACGGTGCTTCCGCCGCCCTCTGCCTTTCCGACATCCCCTTCGCCGGCCCGATCGGCGCGGTGCGCGTCGGCCGCGTCGATGGCCAATTCGTCATCAACCCGACCCACGACCAACGTGAAAACAGCGACCTCGATCTCATCTACGTCGGCAACAAGACCGACGTCATCATGATCGAAGGCCAGGCCGACGAACTCCCGGAAGACGAGTTCATCAAGGCGCTGCATTTCGCCCAGGATGCCGTGACCAAGATCGTCGCGGCCCAGGAAGAGCTCGTGAAACTCGCCGGCAAGGAAAAGCGCACGTTTGACGCGGTGCTCGCCAAGGATAACCTGCTGGAGATCGCCTACGAAATCGCCGGCGACCGCATCGAAGGTGCCATCTACGCGCCGACCAAAACCGAGCGCGCCAAGAAAGTCGGAGCCCTCCGCGACGAAGTGGAAGCCGCCATCAAGGAGCGTGCTCCGGAAGCCACCGACTTCGACGTCGAGCAGGCCTTCGAATACCTCCAGAAGAAAGCGTTCCGCATTTCCATCATGGATAAAGGCGTGCGCGCCGACGGCCGCAGCATCGGCGACCTCCGCCCGCTTTACGGCGAGATCGGCACCCTGCCCCGCGTTCACGGCTCCGCCATCTTCTCCCGTGGAGAAACCCAGGCCCTCGGCATTTGTACGCTGGCCCCGGCCGATGAAAAGCAGCACTTCGACAACTACTCCGGTGGCGAAGACAGCAAGCGCTTCATCCTTCACTACAACTTCCCTCCCTTCTCCGTCGGTGAAACCGGCCGCATGGGTGGCATCAACCGCCGCGAGATCGGCCACGGATCGCTCGCCGAGCGTTCGATCGAGCCCGTTATTCCGGACGAAGCCGACTTCCCCTACGCCATCCGCGTTTCCTCGGAAGTCACCGAATCCAACGGCTCCACCTCGATGGCGACCGTTTGCGCCGGCACCATGTGCCTGCTCGACGCCGGCGTCCCGCTGATCCGCCCCGTCGGCGGCATCTCCGTGGGCCTCGTCACCGAGAACAACGAAGACGGCTCCATGAAGTCCCACAAAATGCTGTTGGACATCATCGGTTCCGAAGACTTCTACGGCGACATGGACTTCAAGCTCTGCGGCACCAGCGAAGGTGTCACCGGCTATCAGCTCGACCTCAAGCTTCCCGGTCTGCCGATCGCGATGCTTGAAGAAGCGATTCACATCGCCAAGGACGGCCGCACCAAGGTGCTCGCCAAAATGGCCGAGTCCATCAGCGCCCCCGGCGAACTCAGCCCGCATGCGCCCCGCATCGTTTCCGTCAAGATCCCCGCGGATCGCATCGGCGAACTCATCGGGCCTGGCGGCAAGAACATCAAGGGCATCCAGGCCGAGTCCGGCGCCGAGATCAACATCGAGGACGACGGCACCGTTCACATCTACGCCTCCAAG
>RPOS01000028.1 GCA_003820635.1 Verrucomicrobiaceae bacterium
ATCACACGCCCGCGGATGTCCTGCACCTGGCTGATGAGGTGGAGCTTGGGCAGCGCGCCGCCGTTGGCGATGCCGGCCATGGCCTGCGCCACTTGCAACGGGGTGGCCAGCAGACTGCCCTGGCCGATGGACATGTTGGCGGTGTCCCCATCGAGAATCCGGCGTTTTTCATACTTGAGCATCCACTCATCGTTTGGAACCAAGCCGGGGTTTTCACCGATGAGCGGCAGGCCGCTGCGCTCGCCGAAACCGAGCCGCCGTGACAGCCCGAGGAACACGGACGGACCGGTGCGGATGCCGACCTGATAGAACCAGGTGTTGCACGAACGGGCGATGGCGCGTTTGACATCGATGTCACCCTCCGGCGTCTTGTTCCAGTTGTTGAAAACGTGGTTGCCAATGGCGATGGCCGCCGGGCAGTAGATGGTGGAATCTTCCGTGACCACGCCGCCGTTGAGCGCCGCGAGGGCGACGACCGGCTTGTAGGATGAAGCCGGCGGATAGGCCGACTGGAAGGCACGGCCAAACAGCGGAGTGGACGGGTCGTCCTTGAGAGCCTGATAGGTGGTTTCGTTGATGCCGGGGATGAAGCCGTTGAGGTCGAAGGACGGTCGTGACGCCATGACAAGCACCTCGCCAGTGACCACATCGAGCACCACGAAGGCCCCGCGGCGGCAACCCTCGCGCAGGGTTTTCTCGGCGAGCAACTGCCATTTGAGATCGAGCGTGGTGACCAGCGTGCCGCCCGGCCGCGGCCGCTTGACCTGCTCCTCGAGCAGATTGTTGCCGTTCTCATCGAAGATCAGTTTTTTCATGCCGGGATCCCCGGTGAGCTGGCGGTCGAAGAGTTTTTCAAAACCGGCGCGGCCTTCGGATTCCTCCCACAGCGGTTCGTTGAAGTTGATCGGGCCGGTGGGCAGCTTGCCGACGCTGCCGGAATAGCCGATGATGTGGGCGGCCACTTCGCCGTGCGGATAGAAACGGCGGTAAACGGGATGGAGGACCAGCCCGGAGGTGAGCTTGGGCTCGAGTTCGCGCGCTTCCTTTTCACCGAGTTGGCCGCTCACCAATAACGGCAGCCAGCGGCGGTGGCGGTAGTGGTCATACAGTTCGTCGTCGGTCTTGGGACTGACACCCGGCAGCAGCGGATGCAGGGCGTTGAGCCGGGTGCGGGCCCAGTTGATCACGAATTCCCGGTCCGCGTTCTCGAATTGCCGGTATTGCAGCGCCACTTGGTAGGCAATCTGGTTCTGCGCGATCGGCTCGCCCACGCGGTCCACGATCATGCCGCGCGGGGCCGGGATTTTGAGAGTGATGGCGCGGGCATCCCGGCGGGTGATGATGGCCCCGTCAGAAGCACTGCGGGCCGTGGCTGGCCCGTCCGGAGCCAGCGATCCGGAGGTGGCCGGATTGGCCGCGTTCACCATGGTGGGCGCGCCCTCGCCCTGGCCATGGACCGGGGCGCTAGCGAGCAGCAGGGCCAGCAAAAATCGGCGGGAAAACGGATGCGTCACCATGTGAATGGGCGGAAAGCTAGGCGCGAATCCGGGCCCGCGCAATGATCAATCCCAGCCCTGATCGTCCCACTCCTCTGCCGATTTGCCGATGTTTTGCACGATCTCCGCAGGCAGGAAAATGAACTCATCCTGGCGTTTCTCCGCCGGGTCCATCCGGAAGAGCACCAGTTTCCGCTCGCTACTGCCATCCGCTGTGACCGTGAGATCCACGGTCACTTCCAGATTTCCATCTTCAAGCGGCTTGACCACCAGCAATCCCGGAATCGGATACACCGCGCGGGCGGTGCCGGCTTGGTTTTTCACCGTTTTGAAATCGTGGCGATAGCCGAGATGCTCGCGCGGATACCACTCGTCGCGCTTGGTTTTCCCGGTGCGCGTGTGAATGCGGTGGACTACCAGGGACTCGTGCCGCCCTGCCTCGCCGGTGGCTTCCAGCCGCCAGCGGAACGGCCCATCGAAGGTGGCAACCGCCGCGCCCACCACCATCGCACTCAACGCATAACTCCCGCCTGCGGTGCCCTCCGGCTTGACCTGCATGCGGATGTCCGCGCCATTGACCCGCACCGCGGATGATGAGGCGCTGTAGGTGTGCTTGCCGGCGATCAGGCTCATGCAGCCGGCTGAAACGAGACACAAAGAGATCAGCAGACCTCTTGCCGCGGACAAGCCGCCATGCATGATGGCCGCGATGAGCGATTGTAATTTCATGACTGTGATCATTGTGGTGGCGCTGTTCCTGCTTTGGAAGCTGGAATTCGCGGCCACCCTGCTCAACCTCAAGACCTATCCCGACAAGGTGCCGGATGAACTCGCCGACGTGATGGATGCGGAAAATCTCGAACGCGGCCGGGAATACCTCGGCGTCAATGCGCGCTTCGGAATCCTCCACTCCGTTGTCTCGCTGACGGTCCTGCTGGCGTTCTGGTTTGCCGGCGGCTTCGGCTGGCTCGATGCGCTGGCCCGCTCGCTGGTGGCCGATGAGGTGGGTGCGGGACTGGTATTTCTATCCGCCCTGGTTCTGGGACAAGCGCTCATCGGCCTGCCGTTCTCGGTGTATGACACCTTTGTCATTGAGAACAAATTCGGCTTCAACCGCGCCACGCCGGCCACCTTCATCATGGACCGCGTCAAAGGCCTGCTGCTGGCAGCGTTGATCGGCCTGCCGCTGGCGGCCGCCGTGCTGTGGATCTTCGGCAACGTGCCGCACGCCTGGCTGTGGGCGTGGGCGGTGGTCACCGTCTTTCAACTGCTGCTCACCTGGCTCGCACCCTCGCTCATCATGCCGCTGTTCAACAAGTTCACGCCCATGCCGGACGGCGAGTTGAAACAACAGATCGAAGCGCTCGGCACCCGCTGCGGATTTCCGCTCGACGGCGTCTTCGTGATGGACGGCTCCAAGCGCTCCACCAAGGCCAACGCCTTCTTCACCGGCCTCGGCAAGCGCAAGAAGATCGCCCTCTTCGACACGCTCATGGAAAAAAGCAGCACTTCCGAACTGCTCGGCGTGCTCGCCCATGAGATCGGCCATTTCCGCCGCGGCCACATCAAGCAGCGCCTCGCCGCCGGCATCGTCCAGACCGCCGCGATCTTTTTCCTGTTAGGACTGGCCACCGATCCTGCGGGGAAATTCTCCCGCGTGCTCTTCGACGCCTTCGGCGTGCAGACCATCTCGCCGCACGTCGGCCTCGTGCTCTTCAGCATCCTGCTGGAGCCTGTTTCCAAACTCCTCGGCGTGGCGCTCAACGCATGGTCGCGCCGTCACGAATTCGAGGCCGACGCCTACGCCGCCGAAATGACCGGCGACAGCGCACCTCTCGCTGCCGCACTCAAAAAGATGACCGCCGATCACCTCTCACACCCCGCGCCCGCGGCCCTGCGCGTCTGGCTGGACTACTCACACCCGCCGCTGCTCCAGCGCCTGCGCGCCCTGGCCGCGGTTTCAGGACCAGCCCGGGCCAATCTGACGCGGGATATCGGAAATATTGGAGCCGGCTAACGGACTCGAACCGTTGACCTGCTGATTACAAATCAGCTGCTCTACCAACTGAGCTAAGCCGGCGTGACCTGTGAGGGGTCGGGGGCGGGAGGTAAGAGGATTCCTGGCCGCGCGGGAAGCCCAAATTTGCGCGAAATGAGTGATGACGCGGATCAAGCCGTGTATGCCGCTGCGATTTTCCCGGCCCAGTCCCGGGCGCGGGCACCGAAGCTGCGCTCGTCGCCGGCGTAGAGGATGCCGCGAGAGACGGTGATTACATCCGGCGCACTGCGCGCGGCGGCGGCGAGTGAGGCGAGGTCTCCGCCCTGGGCACCGAGCCCGGGCACCAGCAGTGGCGCATCCGGGATTTTCTCGAGCACATCCGCCGCGTTGGTGAGGCCGACCACGTAGCCGACATCGGTTTTGCGGTCTTCCGCTGCGGCGCGGCCGCCGAGGGCGGTGACGAGTTCGAACACGGAGCGGCCGTCGGCGAGTTTCTGGCGCTGGAAATCGACCGAGCCCGCATTGGACGTGACAGCCAGCAGGTAGATCCCCTTCCCTTCCCAATCAAGAAAGGGCTCGATGGAATCATAGCCGAGGAACGGATTGAGCGTGACGGCATCGACGTTCCAACCGGAGAAATATCCCTGCGCATAGTATTTCTGGGTCTCGCCGATGTCGCTGCGCTTGGCGTCGAGGATGACCGGCACGTCAGCGGGCATGGCGGCGAGCAGGTCTTCTAACAAACGGATGCCCTCGATGCCCATCGCCTCGAAGTAGGCCATGTTCGGCTTGAAGGCGGCGGCCCATGGCGCGGTTTCCTCGATGACCTGCTTGAGGAAATCCCGGGCAAAAGACGCGCCACCCTCGCCGGGGCGGGGATCGAGTCCGACGCAGAGGCGGGAACCGGTGTTTTTGATGCGTTGCTGGAGGCGTTCGGCGTAGCGCATGGCCGGAGGATGGCTGCGGCGTGGATTTGCGGAAGCGCAAAATGGCTTGCGGCCGGAGACGCCAGCGAAAGTGTTCTGCCCGCTGAATTTTCTGGAGTGGCCGCGCCATCGTTTCTTGAATCCCGCGCCCGCCACCACCGCCATGTTTCTGCTCAAGCTCGCCCTGTTTTTGTTTCTCCTCTTCTGGTGTGGGCTGGGCCTGTGGCTGATTTTGAAATACGACCAACTCTTCGGGCTTCATCCGGACGATCCGGCGGAATCTTCCGGCGCCCGCGCGCTGAACGTGACGCAGGTGTCCATCGTCTGGCTGGGCGTGTTCAAGATCGCCCTCTATTTCCTGATCTGTTAGGAGCCGGAACTTGCACGGAAGCCCCGCCAGGTGATGAAGAACAGGGTGACGGCGGTGATGGGCAGGACGAAATACATCATCGCAGCCTGATAGGTGCCCAGCGCCTGGTGGTTGGTGGCCGTGAAAATCAGATAGACGAGATAGGCGGCGTAGAAAGCGAGGAATGCCACACCGTTGCCACGGCTGATCTGGTAGCCCGAGAAAAACACCGGCAAACAGGCCACCGCAACCGCGATCATCACGGGAATGTCGAATCGCAGGGCCGCGGCGGAAACCTCAATCCCGGCCGGGGAAACCACCGAGCTCAGCCCCAGCACGCAGAGGATGTTGAAGATGTTGCTGCCCACCACGTTACCCACGGCAATGTCCCGCTCGCCGCGGATGGCGGCGATCACGGAGGTGGCGACCTCCGGCATGGACGTGCCGGCGGCCACGATGGTCAGGCCGATCACCAGTTCCGAAACGCCGAACGATTGGGCGATGGCCACCGCGCTGTCCACGAGCCACTTCGAGCCCAGCATCAGGCATGCCAGCCCGCCGAGCACCAGCGTGATGTTTTTCAACCAGCCAACTTTGGCATTTCCGGAAAACTCGCTTTCATACTGCGCTTTCACCGCAGCACTGCTCTCGCGCCGGCTCTGGCGGATCAGGAAAAGCGTGTAAGCGACCACGCCGGAGAAGAGCAAGAGGCCATCGATGCGGCCGAGGTTTCCATCCAGCCCGAGCAGTAAGAGCAGGACGGAAACGCCTATCATCAGCGGCACATCGAAGCGCACCAACTGCTGCGCCACCACCAGCGGCACGATCAGTGCGGACAGGCCGAGGATAAACAATACATTGAAGATATTGCTGCCCACCACATTACCCAGCGCCAGGTCCGCCTGCCCCTTGAAGGCCGACATCACGCTGACGGCCAATTCCGGCGAACTGGTGCCAAAAGCCACCACGGTCAGGCCGACGACGAGCGAGGAAATGCCGGCGGAGATCGCGAGATTCGAAGCGCCGCGCACGAGATACTCCGCTCCTCCAACCAGAAGAATCAGACCGAGAATGAGGAAAACAATGGTGGTGACAGTCATGAATATGGCGGCAGGGTCTGGCGGGGATGCGGATTTTTCCAAGGAGAAAATCCCCGGCATTTTCCAAAAACCATGCATGCCCCCCTTGCGGCGCGCCGGATGCCGGATACGGTGCGCGCCATGTTCCGATGCAATCACGAGCGCTGCGGCGCGCGGCGCAAGATGGGTGCTGTCCCCCGCCCTCCGGCGGCCGGGCTGGCCGATGCTGCGGAGAAATTCCATCTCACAAGCGGTGAATCGCTGCGGCAGGCCTCCGGCTCCCGGACGCTGGCATTGGTCTTTCTGCGCCATTTCGGCTGCACCTTCACCCGCCAGATCCTGCGCGGGCTGGAGGAACTCAAGCAATCCGCACACGATCGCGGCGCGGAACTGGTGCTCGTCCACATGCTCAAGAGCGGCTCGGAAATCCGCTACCTCGGCGGAAATGGTGATGTGGCCCGCATCGCGGATCCGCACTGCGAACTCTACCGCGCCTTCGGCCTCGGGCGCGGCGGTTTGCTCGAACTCTTCGGCCCGCGCGTCTGGTGGCTGGGTGTCGTTTCCATTTTCAAGGGTTGCGGTGTGGGCCACCTCGCGGGCGACGGCTTGCAGATGCCGGGCACGTTTCTTTTCCGGGACGGGAAAATCCTCGCTGCCCAGCGCGCCAAATCCGCATCCGACCTGCCCGACATCCCAGCGCTCTTCGAGGCCCTGCCGCCGGCGTGAATCATTCGCCTTGCGGGCCTCCGTTCCTGACGGAAACATCGTCTCTGTGACGCCCGATCTCGAAGACCTCTTTTCCTTCCTGCGCTTTCCCAGCATTTCCACCGACTCGCGCCACGCCGCAGACGTCCGGGCCTGCGCGGATTGGTTGCTGGCGAAACTCACGGCAATGGGGCTCTCCGCCCAACTCCACGAAACGCCGCGCCATCCGGTCGTCGTGGCGCGCAATGCCCACGTTCCAGGCCGCCGCACGGTGCTCATCTACGGCCATTATGACGTGCAGCCGGTCGATCCGCTGAATCTATGGACGAGCGATCCGTTTCAACCGGAAATCCGCGACGGAAAAATCCATGCCCGCGGCGCCACCGACAACAAGGGCCAGATGCTCGCCCACGTGCTGGGGGTGCAAAAAACGCTGCGCGAAAACGCCGGCCTGCCGGTGAACCTGATTTTCCTGTTTGAGGGCGAGGAGGAAATCGGCAGCCCGAACCTGGCCGCCTTCCTCCAGCAGCACCGCGAGGATCTGCGCTGCGATGTGATCGCCATTTCGGATACCGGCATGGTCGCGCCCGGCGTGCCCACGCTTGGCTACGGCCTGCGCGGCATCGCATGCTGCGAGGCCATCCTGCGCGGGCCGAAAGGCGACCTGCACTCCGGCCTCTTCGGCGGTGCCGTGGCCAATCCGGCGGCGGCCATCGCCCGGCTCGTCGCCAGCCTGCACACGCCGGATGGCCGCGTGGCGGTCGATGGATTTTACGATCAGGTCCGCCCGCTGGAAAACTGGGAGCGTGAAATGTGGGCCAAGGTCCCCGGCATGGCCGATGCGGATTTCCTCAAGGTGACCGGTTCGCCCGGCCTCTTTGGCGAGCCCGGCTACAGCTCCGCCGAGCGCACCTGGGCGCGGCCCACCGCGGAGGTCAACGGCATCGGCGGCGGCTATCAGGGCGAGGGCTCCAAGACCGTGCTGCCCGCCGAGGCCTTTGTGAAACTTTCCTTCCGCCTCGTGCCGGACCAGGAACCGCAAGTCATCATGGAGCAGGTGAAACAACACCTCATCTCCCGTTGCCCGCCGGGCGTGGAAATCGAGATCGTCCCCGGCCACGACGGCAAGCCCTACATCACCGATCCCAACTCGAAGTTCGGCCTCGCCGCCCAAGCCGCCCTGCGCGCCGCCTTCGATGCCGAGCCCGTGCTCATCCGCGAGGGCGGCAGCATCCCCATCGTCCAGACCTTCCGCGACATCCTCGGCGCGGACACCCTGCTGATAGGCCTCGCCCTGCCGGATGCGCAAATCCACGCGCCCAATGAGAATTTCCCCGTCGCGAACTTCGAAGCCGGCATTTTACTCAACCAGGCGCTGCTCGCGGAATTGGCGAAGTGAATGAAACTCATTAAGACACAAGATGAAGAAGTCACCTGTTCATTCGCGAACCCGGGGTGCCACAGGATTTGCGCTTCTTCTTTTCTTGCGTCTTGTGTCTTGAAGTCCTGAGTCTTTCTCTCCCTCTTCCCATGTCCGAATCCGACTTGTCACCCAAATCCGACTTCATCCGCGACATCATCGCCGATGACCTTGCCAGCGGCAAACATGCCACCATCATCACCCGCTTTCCACCGGAGCCGAACGGCTACCTGCACATCGGCCACGCCAAGTCGATCTGCCTGAACTTCGGCGTCGCGCTGGAAAACCACTCCGCCGGTGCCAAGTGCCACCTGCGCTTCGACGACACCAACCCGGAGAAGGAGGAGAGCGAATACGTCGAGAGCATCAAGGAGGACGTGAAATGGCTCGGATTCGATTGGGGAAAGGACCTTTATTTCGCCAGCGATTACTTCCAGTTCTTTTATGACTGCGCGGTGCATCTCATCAAGCAGGGCAAGGCCTACGTCGATGACGACAGCGCCGAGGAAATGCGTTTGAAGCGCGGCAACCTCACCACGCCCGGCACGCGCTCGATGGGCGCGGAACGCACGGTGGAGGAGAATCTCGCGTTGTTTGAAAAGATGCGCGCCGGAGAATTCAAGGAAGGGGCCTGCGTGCTGCGCGCGCGCATCGACATGGCGTCATCCAACATGAACCTGCGCGACCCGGTGCTTTACCGCATCATGCACGCGCACCACCACAACACCGGCGGCGCATGGTGCATCTATCCGATGTATGACTTCGCCCATCCGCTGGAGGACGCGCTGGAGCACATCACCCACTCGCTTTGCACGCTGGAGTTTGAAAACCACCGGCCGCTTTACGATTGGTTCATCGAGAACTGTCCCGTGCCCGGCAAGCCGCGCCAGATCGAGTTCGCGCGGCTGAACCTCACCTACACCGTGATGAGCAAGCGCAAGCTGCTCCAACTCGTGCAGGAGGGCCGGGTGAGCGGTTGGGACGATCCGCGGCTGCCCACCATCTCCGGCCTGCGCCGCCGCGGCTACCCGGCCGCCGCCATCCGGGATTTCTGCAAGCGCATCGGCATCACCAAGTTCAACGGCACCTCGGATGTCGCGCTGTTGGAATTCGAAGTGCGCGATTTCCTCAACCGCGAGGCACCACGCCGCATGGCGGTGCTGGATCCGGTGAAGGTCGTGCTGGAAAACTGGTCCGCCGAGCCACTCACCCACGCGGATGTGCCGAACCACCCGCAAAACCCGGAGATGGGCGAGCGGAAGGTGCCGATCAGCGGCGAGGTGTGGATCGAGCGCGAGGACTTCATGGAAGATCCGCCGAAGAAGTTTTTCCGGCTCGGCCCGGATCGTTGCGTGCGGCTGCGCGGCGGCCACATCATCCGTTGCACCTCGTTTGAAAAGGATGCGGCTGGAAACGTCTCGCTGATCCGCGCGGAGATTCTAACAGGCACGGTGGGCAAGGACGCGCCGGAGGGCGTGGTTTGCAAGGCGGCCATCCATTGGGTGGATGTGGCCAGCGGCGTGGATGCCGAGGTGCGGCTCTACGACCGGCTCTTCACCGTGGAGGATCCGGATGCGGCCGAGGGTGGATTCCTGAGCGTGCTGAACCCGGATTCGCTCAAGGCGCTCACCGCCATGGTGGAGCCAATGCTGGCGGATGCCGCAGCGGGTTTCGCCTGCCAGTTCGAGCGCGTCGGATATTTCATTGCAGACAGCAAGGAGCACCAACCGGGCTTGAAGCCCGTTTTCAACCGCACGGTGGCGCTCAAGGATTCCTGGGGCAGGCAGGCCGCAAGATAACAATGTCGGTGCTCATCCGGCACGCTGCGGAGGCAAGTCCAGCGAATGACTGAAGCACCCGGCTGCGGGCTTTCCATTCCCTGAGAATCAAGGGATTCCGGCTTGACCTTGCGGCGGGCAATGAGGAAGGTCGCCCGCTTTTCCCGAAAGTTTCCCGCACTTTTCTTCGTTCTTCCATGGTCTGCCGGCAGGAATGAAGCGCAGCCCGGGGCCTGATCGGCACGCTCCAATTTCACCACGACTCTCTCATTTTCAACCATTTCCATGTTCAAAAAGCTTTTCGGAAACCTGTTTTCCAATGACATCGGCATCGACCTCGGCACCGCGAATACTCTGATCAACGTCAAGGACCACGGCATCGTCCTGCGCGAGCCCTCGGTCGTCGCGGTGAAAGCCGGCACCAACGAGGTGCTCGCCGTGGGCGATGATGCCAAACGCATGCTCGGCCGCACGCCGGGCAATATTGTCGCGATCCGGCCGTTGAAAGACGGCGTCATCGCGGACTTTGAAGTCACCGAGGCGATGCTCCGCCATTTCATCCGCAAGGTGAACAAGGGCCGCCGTTCAAATCCGCGGGTGCTCATCGCCATCCCCTCCGGCATCACCGAGGTCGAGCGCCGTGCCGTGCGCGAGTCCGCCGAGCAGGCCGGGGCGCGCGAGGTTTACCTGATCGAGGAGCCGATGGCCGCCGCGATCGGCGTGGGACTGCCGGTGCAGGAAGCGTCCGGAAACATGATCGTCGATATCGGCGGCGGCACCACCGAGGTGGCCCTCATTTCCCTCTCGGGCATCGTTTACGCCCGCAGCGTGCGCACCGCCGGCGACGAACTCGACGAGGCGATCATCCAATACATGAAGCGCGCCTACAACCTGATGATCGGCGAGCGCACTTCAGAGGACATCAAGATCCGCCTCGGCTCGGCCGCGCCCCTTCCGAAAGAACTCACCATGGAGGTCAAGGGCCGCGACCTCGTCGCCGGACTTCCCAAAACCATCACCATCACCTCGCAGGAAATCCGCGAGGCCATGGCGGATCCGCTCAGCACCATCGTGGACGCCGTGCGCACCACGCTCGAGCGCTGTCCGCCGGAGCTCGCCGCCGATCTTGTGGACCGCGGCATCGTTCTTGCCGGCGGCGGTGCCCTGCTCAAGGGGCTGGACCGCCTGCTGCGCGAGGAAACCGGACTTCCCGTCCACATCGCCGAGGACCCCCTCAGCGCCGTGGCCGAGGGCACAGGAAAGGCGCTTCAGGAGCTCTCCCTCCTGAAGCGGGTCACCAACTCGGACCGCTGAGCGGTTCAGTCGGCAATACCCGGCCATGAAGCCGCTCAATCTGATCGCTACACTGCTCTTTCTCGGGGGCGCCGTCTGGGCGCTCACCCGCAGCGACCGCAGCGTGCGTGAGATCCAGAACGCCTATTACCGGGCGATGGCTCCTTTCCTCAAATCCGGCTCCAAACTTGAGACGCACGCCCGCGCCTTCCTGGAGGAAACCCGCCACTCGAAGGAGCTCGAAGCCGAGCTGGAGACCACCCGCGAGCAACTCGGCCGGCTGCGTCTGATCGAGTCCCGCTTCCGCGCGCTCGAATACGAAAACGTCCAGCTCCGCCACGCGCTCTCATTCAAGGAAGCCACCCGCTTCGATGTCGTCGCCGCCCGCGTGATCCGCCGCAATCCGACCACCTGGTGGCAGACCGTCGAGATCGACGCCGGCTCGAAACGCGGCATCGGCACCCAGCTCGCCGTGCTCTCCAACGAAGGCCTCGTCGGCAAGATCGACCGCGTGGACAGCGGGGGCGAACGCTCGTCCGTGTTGCTTCTAACCGACGAGAAGTGCCTCGTTTCCGCACGCGTCGAGGGCTCGCCGGAAGTCGGCATCCTCAGCGGCCGCCGCGGCGGCTTCGACGGCGAACCGGTGCTGCGCCTGCGATTTCTATCAGCAAACGCCGCGGTCCGGCCGGGCCAGCGCGTTTTCACCACCGGGCGGGGAGGCATCTTCCAGCCCAACATCCTTCTTGGAACCATCGATTCCGTCGAAAAAGGCGCGCTCGATTCCGAAGCTCTCGTCCGTCCATCGGTGAACTTCGCGGATCTTGGCGCGGTATTCGTGGTTCTCTCCGCCGATTCCTGACCCCGCCCGTGATCCGCTACTCACTTGCCACCATCCTGCTCCTGCTCGCCGCCTTCGTGGTGCAGCAGTTCCTGCCGGCGTTCACGGGCCTGCATCACTCGCGCATCCTGCTGGTGCAACTCGTCTTCCTCTGCTGCGCGGTGACGGTGGGCACACCCACCATGCTGCTGCTCGCCTTCATCGGCGGGTTTTTCTGGGATGCCCAGTGCGCACTCGGTCCGCACGGCGGCGATCCGGAAGTTTACACCCAGCAGGTGGAGAATCTCCAGTTTGGCTACTCGATATTGCTCTTCGGCGGCATGGGCCTGCTGATGCATGGCATCCAGCCGCTCTTCAAGCAGGGCAAGTGGCACTTTTCCGCGGTGCTCTCCGGCATCGCCGTGCTGCTCTATCTGGCGGCGGAATACACCATCATCAACTTCGTCCGCGGTGAATTCACACTCGGCCGCGCCACCATGATCCAGATGGCCTCCACCGCCTTCCTCACCATGCTCTTCTCGCCGCTCGTATTCTGGCTGCTGTTCCGCATCGCCAAAACCTGCAGCCACTCCATCAACCCCGAAGCCGGACGCCGCAGGCGCGCCCGCTGAAATTTCCCGATGCAACCCGGCTACCGCTTCCGCCTCTATCTGCTGACCACCCTCATGGTGGTCGGCTTTGGCGCGTTGCTCAACCGGCTTCACGAATTCCAAATCGAGCGCCGCAACGAGTTCCTCAACAAAGTCCCCGGAAACCGCACCGTCACCGTGCGCGAGCCCGGCATCCGCGGCGAGATCACCGACCGCAACGGCACCACCCTCGCCCGCAACCTGCGCAAATACGAGGTCACCTTCAACCTGGAGGAAATCCGCGAGGCCTACCTCAACCAGCACGAGGACGACCCCACCATCGATCGCCTCACCAAGGAACGCGGAATCACCCGCAAGCGCACGGAGAAGGACATCGTGTCCATCGTCAACGAATGGACCATCGCCCGCCTCAGGAAACTCGGCCTCGCCCGCAACTACAATGCCACCGCCCTGCGCACCCACTACATCACCCACGGCGGTCTCATTCCCTTCAGCTACCGCGCGGATCTGAGCTACGACGAGTTCGCGCGCTTTGCCGAGCACAGCCTCGAACTTCCCGGGGTTTATCTAACCATGCGGCCGCAGCGGCAATATCCCTACGGCACGCTCGCCAGCCATATCATCGGCTATCTCAAGCAATGGGACAAAGGCGACATCCCGGAGGCGGACGCGCGCAGGTTCAACCATTACATCGGCGACCCCAAGGGCATCGCCGGCGTCGAAGCCTCGATGGACACCATCCTGCGCGGCCCGGAAGGCCGCAAAACCATCGTCAAGAATGAGAAAGGCCGCACCATCCGCATGTCGGATTACATCAAGCCCGGCACCGGCGCCAAGGTCGGCCTCACCATCGACGCCAGCATCCAATACCTGTTGGAAAACGCGCTGCGCCACACCGGCCGCGCCGCGGGAGTGATCATGGACGTGAACACCGGTGAGGTGCTCGCCATGTCCTCCGTGCCGGACTACGACCCCAATGCCTTCATCCCGAGCATCGAGCCCGCGCGCTGGAAAGCTTACAATGGCAACAAGCAACTCTCTCCACTCACCAATCGCGCCATTTCGCCGTATGCGCCCGGCTCCACGATGAAGATCCCCACCGCCATCTCCGGTGCGCTCCAGGGCATGGCGGGACGGTCGTTTTCCTGCGATGGCTTCGTGATGTATGGCAATCACCCGGTGGGTTGCTGGATC
Source organism: Verrucomicrobiaceae bacterium (assembly GCA_003820635.1). The sequence goes on from RPOS01000028.1 coordinate 13,668, forward strand.
TGGAACAAAAGCAAGGGCCGCCACGGCTCCCTCACCCTCTCCAAAGCCATTCAGCAATCGTGCAATCCCTACTTCAACAAACTCGCCAACACCATAGGCTGGCGCGCCGTGGTCGATGGCTGCCAGATGGTCGGCATCGGCAACCGCACCGGCATCGAGCTGCCGAATGAACAACCCGGCATCCTGCCCGGCAGCCGCGCCTGGCGCTCCGCCAATCCCGGCGCCGTCATGACCCCCGCACTCACCGCATTCCTTTCCATCGGCCAGGGTGACACGCTGGCCACCCCGCTCCAGCTTTGCGCCCTGGCAGCCTGCGTCGCCAACGGCGGCAAATACTATCAGCCACGCATCGTCCGCAATGCCGTCTCCGAGGATGGCGAAACGCTCGTCGAGAACCGGCCGAAACTCGTCATCGACCTTATCGAGGCCGGCATCAAGCCGGACGACTTCGAACTCATCCGCAATGGCATGTCGATGGCTGTCAACGTGCCCGGCGGAACCGCCGGAAAAGTCAAAATGCCGGAGGTGCAGATTGCCGCCAAAACAGGCACCGCCCAAACCATCGACAACGGCGAGAAATCCAACAATTCCTGGGTCATCAGCTTCGCCCCCTACGAGAACCCGAAATACGCCGTCTGCGTGCTCGTCCAGAACGCCGGCTCCGGCGGTGCCGTCTGCGGACCGCTTGTCAACCTCATCTATCACGGCCTGTTCAGTCAGGAAAAAGGCATCCGGCTGCCGCTCAAGCCACAGACCGAGTATGCGGGCAACACCGACCGCATCGAGGCCATCGTCCTGCCACCGGACGCCCTCGCGGCCTATCTGCCCATCGTCGGCCCTCCCGCGCCCGGCGATGACCTCGGCGAAACCGGCGAGGAAGTCGGCGAGATCGCGGCCACACCCTCCACCATGCCTGCGGACGACACCGAGCCTCCCACCCCCACTCTCAGCACTGAAATCGACGACGAGGGCACCGTCGTCCCCAAAGCCGTGCCCGTTCCCGAACCCTGAACCCGTACCCACTCTCCCAAATCATCATCAACTCCCACTCCAACACCTTCACACCATGATCCAACACATCAAAAGACTCCTTGGCATCGGCAAGCCCGACCCGCTCCGCGGCAACACCCTCATCGTCAACGTCGAGAAACTCGAACGGCGCGTCGCTTTGTTAGAAGACGGCGTGCTTGAGGAATACACCGTCGAGCGAGAGGGCGACCAGAACATCGTCGGCGGCATCTTCAAGGGCCGCGTCAAGAACATCGAGGGCGGCCTCAAGGCGATGTTCGTGGACATCGGCCTCGACAAGAACGCCTTCCTCCACTTCTGGGACGCCATCCCCGCCGCGCTCGATGCCGGGCTGGAGGAAATCCAGCGCGAGGGCAAAAAGAAGACCCAGAAAAAGATCACCTCCAAGGACATCCCGGACATCTATCCGATCGGTTCGGAAATCGTCATCCAGGTTTCCAAGGGAGCCATCGGCACCAAGGGCCCGCGCGTCACCACCAACATCTCGCTGGCAGGCCGCTATCTGGTGCTCATGCCCTACACCGAGCAGTTCGGCATCTCGCGCAAGATCGAGGATCCCAAGGAGCGCGCCCGCCTGCGCAAGATCGTCCAGAAGCTTTCGGTGCCGGAAGGCATGGGCATCATCATGCGCACTGTGGCCTCCGGCACCCGCGCCCGCCACTTCGTGCGGGATCTCGCCATGCTGCTTGAACAATGGGACGAGATCGAGGCCCGCCGCGCCGCCAATCCCGCGCCCGCCTGCATCTTCCAGGAACCCGGCCTGATCGAGCGCACCGCCCGCGATTTCCTCACCGAGGAAGTCAACCAGGTGATCTGCGACGACGCCGAAACCACCGAGCAGATCCGCGAGATCGCCGGCAGGATCTCGCGCCGCGCCAAACGCCGCGTGCACCACATGGCCGCCAGCACGCAGCCGATTTTCGAACGCATCGGCATCCAGAAGCAGATCGACGAGGCGTTTTCCCGTCAGGTCTGGCTGCCCTGCGGCGGCTACATTGTCATCGACGAAACCGAGGCCCTCATCGCCATCGACGTCAACACCGGCCGCAACCGCGGTGCCAAGGATGTGGACAAGATGATCCTCCAGACCAACACCGAAGCCGCCATCGAAGTCGCCCGCCAGCTCCGGCTGCGCAACATCGGCGGCCTGGTCGTCATCGACCTCATCGACATGCGCCACCGCAAGGACCAGCAGGCGGTTTACAAGGCCATCAAGGAGCGCCTCAAGAAAGACAAGGCCAAGACCCAGGTCCTCCAGATCTCGCCCATCGGCCTGATGGAAATGACCCGCCAGCGGCTTAACGAATCCCTCCGCGATTCGATGTATGAACCCTGCCCTTATTGCCAGGGCCGCGGGCGCGTGAAGACCCCCATGACCATGTCCGTGGAAATCCAACGCCGCCTCAACACCGTCATCCAGAAACACCGCGACGCCGTGGGCGACCTCATCGTCATCGTCAACAGCGACGTGCTCAACCGCTTCAAGAGCGAGGACGCCAAGCTGTTAGGCGAACTCGAACGCTCCCACTCCGGCCGATTGATCTTCCGCTCGGACCCGACACTCAACCGCGAGCGCTTCGCCATCATCGACGCCGCCACCGAAAAAACCCTCGATCAGGGCTGAATGAGCAGAGAGTGAAGAGCAAAGAGCAAAGGGCGGAGAGCAGGATGCTCCACGCCGTGCAATCTTCCCTCCCCCGCCTGTTCTTCCCAGATCGCTGCTCTCATGTTCCGCAAAACCAAAATCATCTGCACGCTCGGTCCCGCCACGGAGTCCGAGGAAATGATCGGCAAACTCATGGATGCCGGAACCGACGTGTTCCGCCTCAACATGAGCCATGCGAAACACGAGTGGGCCGCCGATCTGGTCAAAAAAGTCCGCCGCCAGGCCGAGCAGCGGAACGAGCACATCGGCGTCCTGTTTGATCTCACCGGCCCGTCGATCCGCACCGGAGACCTGCCCCAGCCGCTCACCCTTGCCGATGGCGATGTCGTCGAGTTCCGCAAGGAGGGAACCGAACCCACCGTTGAAAAATCCACCACCGTCAACTACGAGGGCCTGATGGGGGATGTGGCGGTGGGCAATACGCTCGTCGTGGACAACGGCGCTCTCCTCATGCACATCGATGCGGTGGAGACCGAGCGCATCCTCTGCCAGGTCAAGACTCCGGGCACCATGGGGTCCCGCCGGCACATCAATCTTCCCGGCGTGCGTTTGAATCTCCCGGCGCTCACCGATAAGGACCGCAAGGATCTGGCCCTCGCTGTCGAGTGCGGAGCGGATTTCATCGCCGGCTCCTTCGTCCGCGATGCCGCCCACGTCCGGGAGCTCCGGGACGCGATGAAGGCCCTCGAAGGGGATGCGCATATCATCGCTAAAATCGAGGATCAGGAGGCCATCCGCAATATCGACGCCATCATCAACGAGGCGGATGTCATCATGATCGCCCGGGGTGATCTTGGCACCGAAGTGGAGTTCGAGGAACTGCCGTTGCTCCAGCGCCGCATCATCAAGCGCTGCCACGAGCTCGGCACCCGCGTCATCGTCGCCACCCAGCTCCTCGAATCCATGATCACCAATCCCACGCCCACCCGCGCGGAGGTCACCGACGTGATGAACGCCGCCTACGAGGAGGCGGACTGCCTGATGCTTTCGGGAGAAACCTCCGTCGGTCGCTACCCGGAGCGCTGTGTTGAAGCGCTCGTCCGGATCTCCACGCGCATGGAGCGCACGGGTGGCCAGGGATTCGGGCAAGGCGTGCTGCTCCGTGATGAACGCCAGAAGACCGCGCGCGCCGCCGTGACGCTGGCGGATTCGCTGTCGGATGCCTGCCTTGTGGTGCTTACCCGCCGTGGCATGCTCGCGAACCATCTGGCCATGCTTCGCCCGCGCACCGCCGGCTTTTACGCGATCGCGCCGAAGGAAAGCGTCTGCCGCAAGCTTGCCCTCACCCGCGGCGTCCGAGCCATCAAGCAGGCATTCTCCTCCAGCATCGAGGAAACCATCCAGCGCGTTACCGAGCAACTCCTGAAAGAGGGGTTCATCCGCCCCGGCACGCCCATGGTCATCGTTTCGGATATCGTATCGGATCACTTTGCCGCCAACTCCATCCTGCTCCACCACGCGTGAGTCGTTGTGGTTGGCGGTGATGGCGAGCGGGAATTCGGAATTCGAGGAAAATCCCGTTTGCCAATCGCTCATTGGCAGACACGATTTCCCGCGTGAACCTGCTCCACGGTGATTGTTTGAAAACCCTGCCCACCCTCGCGGAGGGGAGCATCGATCTGGTCGTCACCTCGCCACCCTACAACCTCGGCATCGCATACAAGAGTTTCAAGGACACCGCCCCGCGCGAGGAGTTCCTCACTTGGTGCCGCACGTGGGCCGCCGAGGTGAAACGCGTGATGGCAGATGGAGCCTCGTTCTTCCTCAACGTCGGCGCGGCCCCGGCGAACCCGCTCCTGCCGCACCAACTGGCCCTCGCGCTCACTGATGGAACTGATCCGCTCTTCGTGCTGCAGAATACGTTTCACTGGATCAAGTCCGTGACCATCGAGACACCCGCCGGCGAGCAAATCAGTGCCGGGCATTTCAAACCGATCAACTCGAAGCGCTTCGTCAACGACTGCCACGAGTATGTGTTTCATCTAACAAAATCCGGCGGCGTCGAGCTCGACCGCCGCGCCGCCGGCGTGCCCTACGTGCACAAGTCCAACATCGCCCGCTGGGGCCACACCGGCGGCGCGGACCTTCGCTGCCGCGGCAACACCTGGTTCATCCCCTACGAAACCATTCAGTCGCGCGACAAGGAGCGCCCCCACCCCGCCACTTTCCCGGTCGCGCTCGTCGAGCAATGCGTCCGCATCCACGGCAAGGGCGCGGAAACCCGGCTGTTGGATCCATTCCTCGGCATTGGCACCTCCGCCGTGGCCGCCCGCCGGCTGGGCATCAAAAATTTCACCGGCATTGAGCTGGATGCCCAATACCTCGAAACCGCCCGTGAAAGGCTCGAGGCGGAATCAGACCGCCAAGCGGGCGAGCTGCCACTGGGGATGGACTGAGCATTCACGCATCCAGCATGCCGGATATGGCATCCTGGGTGATCCAGGAATCCACCAATGGTTCCAGATCGCTCCCGGGCGCAGTGCCGCCGAGCATGGCCGTCTTTTCCGGCAGATAGGCCGCCAGCCACTCACGGATTTTGCGGGCATGGAATCCGGCTTCTTCGAAGGCCGATGCCGGAACCTCGAAATGCGTGATGCCCAGCGCGCGCGCCGTGGTTTCCACGGGTGATTCCGGAGAGCTGGCCAGAAGCACCGGCAGCCAGCCGGCCTGCATGGCCTGTGCAATGGATTCGACGACCGCGGCGGGCGGGTATCCGCCAGCCGGCCTTGCGAGTGTGGAGTCAAAGTCGATGAAAAGCAGTTTGCCGCGCGGCCGCGTGGCGGGGAGGATTTCCAAGGAATCATTCTCTTCCACGCGGTCGAAGAGGTCGATCATGTCATCATTGCGGAGGCGCACGCAGCCGTGCCCGGCGGGGCTGCCTATCAGATCCTCGCGGTTGGTGCCGTGGATGTAAACGTAGCGAGCGAGGGTGTTGGTGTTGGCGGGATCCAGCCCGTCGAGGCGCAGGATGCGGGTGAGCACGAGATCCTCATCCGGCGCTTCGCCCGGCTGCCAGATGCCCACCGGCAGGCGGGCCTTGAAGATGGTTCCGCTGGCATGACCCGCGCCGATTTTCTCGCAGATGCGGAAGTTTCCCGTGGGCGTGCGGTGGCTGCCCTCGGTGAAGCCCATGCCCTTGATGGCGGTGGAAACGGGAAACTCGCGGATGCAGGTGCCTCCTTCGATGACGCGCAGCGTCTGATCGTCGATGGAAACCACCAGCTGCCGTGAAGTATGACTCATGGCGGGGAAAGGACGAGCAGCGCGTTGTGGCCGCCCATGCCGTGGGAGAGTTTGGCCACCGGTCCGCGGGCGGCAAGCGCCTGGTCCGGCAGGACGAAGCCGGGCGGAGCGTGCAGCGCGGGCAGATTGGGCGGCATCTGGGCATGGCGCAGGAAGGATGCGAGCACCGCGCATTCCAACATGCCGCTCGCGCCGATGGTGTGCCCGAGAAAGGGTTTCAACAGGTGCAGGCTGGGTTTCTCCGCCGGGAAAATGCGAGCGAGCGCGGCGGGATCCGCAGCGGCCTGCACCGCGGTGCCGGTGGCATGCGGGCAGACGGCCACGGGCATTTCTGCCAGATGAGTGAACAACTCCGGCGTGCGTCCGCCGTCGCGGGGAATGCCCACCGGATCGCTGGCATCCGAGTTGCAGCCATAGTGCAAGAGGCGCGGGTGCTTTCCCTCATGCAGCTCGATGGCCATTGCGGCGGCACCCTCGGCCGGGATGAAGCCGGAAGTGGCGGGATGATAGGGGTCCATGCCCGGCTGGTGGGTGAGAATGCCGGACGCCGCGTAGTTATCCAGAAGCAAGGGCACCAATGGCAGATCCACGGCCACGGCCAGCGCGCGCGGGGCGGCACCGCATTTCACCAGCATCATGGCGATGCCGATGGCATCCAGCCCGGCCGCGCAGCCGCTGGCCAGCACGTGGTTGGGGCCGGTGATTTGAAACTCGATGCTGATGGCGGAGGCTGGCTCGCTGTGGATGGTGTTGGAGGCGGCCATCAACTTGAACGGCCGGCGGCCGGGCCACGGGCCGAGCCAGCCCGCGGCATTGCCACGGCTGGTGCCGACGACCAGCGCCGCGTCTTTCATCTCGGCGGCGGTCCACCCGGCATCGGCAATGGCCTCGCGGGCGACGTGCAGCGCGGCCATGGTGACCGGACTCCACTTGCGGTGCGTGAGCATGGCGCGGTTTTCAATCCACGCGCCGGGGCGTTTGGCATGCGGGCTGTCATTTCCCAGCAGGCCGGCGAGCGGGCGGAATGGCACCCGCTTCTCCATCACCGCCTGCCGGTGCGATGGCGCATCGCCTCCCAGTGCGGAAAGCGCGCCAAGACCGATGATGGAAAGCGGGGTGTCGATGGCCACGGCGTATCAATCAGACAGATGCGGGCAATTCCAAAGTGCGGTGATGTCAAATCACGCGGGGATTACAGAGTAATCCGCGCGCCGAGCTCGACGACCCGGCCGGGCGGAAGCTGGAAGTAGGCGGTGGCAGGTGCCGCGTTGCGTGCCATGATCGCAAACAGGTAGAGGCGGATGCGATCCAGGAATGTCGCCATTTTCCCCACTCCATAGCTTTCATGGCCGAGGAAATAAGTGGCCTTGCCGGGGTGGAAGTGAAGTTCCTCCGGCAACAGGGATTTGAGCGTGCCGGGAACTTCAGGACTGTCCGCGAAGCCGAACTTGAGGGTCACGCGGTGAAGACCCGCGCCCAATTCCTGATAGTCCATCATCTCGTCTTTATCGGCGTGCGGCTGGTCGAGCGTCATCACATGCAGCAGGATGATCTGTTCGTGCAGCACCTGGTTGTGTTTGAGGTTGTGGAGCAGTGCGATGGGGACCTGCGTTCCTTTTCCACTCATGTAAATGGCGGTGCCGGAAACCCGGTGGATGCGGCCTTTTTCGAGATCCTGAAGCAAGGCCTCCACCGGCAGGGCTTCCTTCGAAATCCGGAGATAGAGGCGCTTTCTGCCCCAGATCCAAATCAACATCAGCGACATCACGCTGACTCCGACCAAGAGCGGAAACCAGCCGCCGTGAATGATCTTGAGCGAGTTCGCCGCGAGAAAAGCGCCATCCAACGCGAGGAACAAGCCGGTCACGACGGCCGCCTTGGCTGTGGACCAGCGCCAAACAGAGCGGGCGGCGGAGAAGAACAGCACCGAGGTGATGGTCATGGTCAGGGCGATGGCAATGCCATAAGCGCCGGCCAGCGCCGTGGAGGTTTTGAAGGAGATGACCAACAACACGCATGCCGCCGCAAGCATCCAGTTGACCGCCGGGACATAGACCTGCCCTGCGGAATGTTCCGAGGTGTAGCGGACGAGAAAACGCGGCAGGCATCCCAACTGGATGGCCTGGGTGGTGAGCGAAAACGCGCCGGAGATGAGTGCCTGGCTGGCAATGATGGCCGCACAGGTGGCAAGGATGGTCAGCGGAAATTGCAACACCGGGGGCGCCAGCAGGAAAAACGGACTGCGGATCGCCGTGGGATCCGCGGTGAGCAGTGCGGCCTGGCCGAGATAGTTGAGCACCAGCGCCGGCAAAACCACCGCGAACCAGCCAACGCGGATCGGGCGCGTGCCGAAGTGGCCGAGATCGGCGTAAAGTGCCTCGCCGCCAGTGACGGCGAGAAACACCGCCGCGAGCAGCGGGAAGGCGTGTTTCCACTCGCGCACCAGAAACAGGATTCCCTCCAGCGGACTCAGCGAACACAGCACTTGCGGGTGGGCCCAAAGGGCGCGGACACCAAGAACCGCAAGCGCTCCAAACCACAACACCACGATGGGACCAAACAGCCTGCCGACTTTTCCCGTGCCGAAACGCTGGATACCAAACAGCGCGGTGAGGATGACCACCGAGACCGTCACCGCCCATTCCGAGAAAACCGGCGCACTGACAGAAAGCCCCTCCACCGCCGATAGCACCGAAATGGCGGGCGTGAGCATGCCGTCGGCATAGATCAGGGAGGCACCGGCCAGGCCGAAGAGCAGGATTTTCCGCGGATCCTTGCCCCCGCTTTTGCGGACCATGCTCCGGATCAGGGCGGAGAGCGCCAGAATGCCGCCCTCACCCTTGTTATCGAGCTTCAGGATGATGAAGAGGTATTTCGAGGAAACGACGAGCAGCAGGGACCAGACGATGAGCGAGGCGGCTCCTGTTAGATTCTGCGGATCAAGGGGAGCCGGGTGGTGGCCGGAAAAGCACTCGCGGAAGGCATAAAGCGGACTGGTGCCGATGTCGCCAAAGACAATTCCCAGGGCGGCCAGCGTGCTGGCGGCCAAGCTGGGATGATGGCCGCGGTGACCGGCGTTTGTGTCGCTCATCGTTGCGGGAAGGATGGTCCGCACGCGCTTCAAAGCACTTCAGGCCCGGGGTGGCCAGCGCAAATGCCGGGTCCGCTGTTTCTCACAGCAAGTGCGAGAACATCGCGTCGCGCAGCTTCGGCTCGAACCAAGTGCTCTTGGGGGGCATGATTCCACCGGCGTCGGCGATGTCCATCAGGTCCTCGATGCCGGTGGGGAACATGGAAAAGGCGCAGGCGAATTCGCCGGAATCCACGAGTTTTTCCAGTTCCGCCGTGCCACGGATGCCGCCGACGAAGGCGATGCGCTTGCTGGTGCGCGGATCACCGATGTCGAACAAGGGCGCGAGAATCTCGGTTTGCAACAGCGAGACATCCAGCAGGTCGATGGCGGAACGGCCGGTGGTGAACTCCGGCTTGAAGGTGAGGCCGAGCCACCTGCCTGCCTGATAGAAGGCGAGATCGTGTTTTTTCGCGGGGACCGGATCCGCGTCTTCCGTGATGTCGAACACGCGGCCGAGCGCGGCGAGGATTTGCTCCGGCGCGTGGCCGTTGAGATCCTTGAGCACGCGGTTGTAGGCCAAGATGTTCATCTGGTTGTGCGGGAAAATCACGGTGAGGAAACCGGCGCTGCCCCCCTCCCCGCTGCGGCTCTGATAGACGCGGCCGGCCGCGGCGCTGCGGTGGTGGCCATCCGCAATGTAGAGCGCGGGCATGGCCGCGAATGCGGCGACGAGGAAATCGACATCCGCCTTTTCCGCCACCGGCCACGAGCTGTGGCGCACGCCATCCGCTGCGGTGAAGTCAATCTCCGGCCCGCCGGCGGTGATGCGGGCGACGAGCGCGTCGATCTCCGGCACGGCCTGATAGGTGAGAAACACCGGGCCGGTCTGTGCGTTGAGCGTCTCGATGTGGCGGACGCGATCGTCCTCCTTGTCCGGGCGGGTGAGCTCGTGCTTTTTGACGATGTTTTCCAGATACTCCTGGCAACTCGCCAGCCCGACGAGGCCGATTTGCGAGTGGCCGCCCATCACCTGCCGGTAAAGGTGGAACACCGGTGCTGCATCGCGGCGCAGCACGCCATCGGCGATGAGTTTCCGGAAGTTTTCACGGCCCTTGTTGTAAACGGCATCCGAGTAGGGATCCGTGCCCACCGGCAGATCGATCTCGGGTTTGGAGACATGCAGGAAACTCAGCGGATTGCCATCGGCCATGACCTTCGCCTCCTCGGAGGACATGACGTCGTAGGGCAGTTCGCAAACTTTGGCGGCGAGTTTCGGATCGGGGCGGAGGGCGGCAAAGGGAGTGACGGTGGCCATGGGAAAGCGGGGACCATAAGCACCACCCGCCGCCGTGCAAGGCCAAGCAGGCCCGGCCTCGCGGGAATTTGAAAAACAGCAGCCCCAGACGGCGGCAACCGGAGCCTCTGATGCGCGCCACCTGCTTTTTTCCGTGGAAATTTTGAATTGCCAAGCCACCCAGCCGCACCCAGTATCCGCGGCGTTGGAACGACCGAGCGGTGTTTCGCGTAGAAATTCCGAGACCAGCTCCAAGTTAGATGTCGCCCTGCCCTACCGGGCATTTCATGTCCCATTTCGGACATTCTCATCCGGTTGCCGTGCAGGACCACACCTGCCCATCTTTTCCTCTGCGGTCATTCGAGTGATTCGGTTCACCCGTGGCCACCGCACCCTTTTCACCGTCAACCCCCATTTCACCCGGTTCCCATGGCTGGTCACAACAAGTGGTCCAAGGTCAAACACATCAAAGCGCGCGTCGATGCCATCAAGGGCCGCGTCTTCAGCAAGTGCGCCCATGAGATCGCCCTTGCAGCCCGTGCCGGCGGTGGTGATCCGGCCGCCAATGCCCGCCTGCGCACCGCCATCGACAATGCCAAGGCCGTCTCCATGCCCAAGGACAACATCGAGCGCGCCATCAAGAAAGGCACCGGCGAGCTCGGCGGCGAGGCCATCCAGGAAGTCGCCTACGAAGGCTACGGCCCGGCCGGCATCGCCTTCATCGTGGAAATGGCCACCGACAATCTCAACCGCTCCGCTGCGGACGTCCGCTCGATTTTCACCAAAAACGGCGGCAGTGTCGCCACCCAGGGCAGTGTGTCCTATCAGTTCGACCGCAAGGGCGAGATCCGCATCCCGGCCGATGCCATGGATGAGGAAAAACTCATGGAGGCCGCCATCGAGGTCGGCGCCGACGACGTGCAGAGCGACGAGGACGAGCACACCGTGCACACCGCGCCGAACGAACTCGGCACCGTCGCCAATGCCCTGCGCGCCGCGGGCCTGCCGGTCACTTCCGAAAAAATGGTCTCCATCGCCCAAAACCCGGGTGTCGTCACCGATCCCGCCATGGCCCGCCAGATTCTCAAACTCCACGACCAGTTGGACGACTACCCGGACACCGTGAACGTCTTCACCAACTTCGAGGTCGCCGACGAAATTCTCGACCAACTCGATTGATCACCGCACCCGCGCCCACTCCCTTTCCCTGACTCAGAATGAGCACCCAAAACCAAGAGGAAACCCCGTCGCTGTTCCCGGCTGCCGATGCCGCGCCGCCCGCCCGCAAGCGTGCCGCGAAAAAGGCCGCCGCCAAAAAGACAGTGGCCAAGAAAGCCGCAAAAAAAACCGCCAAGGCCGTTACTCCTGCAGAACCGGCGGCGGAAGCCCCGGCCATACAGACGATCATCGAGCCCGCACCCGCTAAAAAAGCCGCCCGCGTGGCCAAACCGAAAACCGCAGCCGCACCGCCGCCCGCGCCAGAGTCGGCCCCGTCACCTGCTGCCGCAGCGGAAACCACGGCCCGGTCGGAAGAAAAACGCTTTGGCCGCGTGCCCGGCGGCGGGCCGATCGTTCCCCGCGAGGTTCCTGCCGCACCCACACCGGTGGTTGCCCCGGAACCCCGCGAACGGCAGCCCCAGCCGCAAGGACAGGAAAATTTCCAAAACCGCGACGGCCAGCAGCCGCGTGAGAGCCGCAGCAAGCGCCGCCGCGAAAAGCGCAAGCGCCGTGGCGACCGCCAAGGGCAGCAACCGCATGGCGGCCACCGCCCCGAGCAAGCACCCGATGCGCCCCCCGCCGAACGCCAGCAACCACTCAACGGCCCGAAAATCGAGGCCGACGGCATGCTCGAACTCGCCCCCAAGGGCTTCGGTTTCCTGCGCATCCCCGGCAAGAATTTCGAACAGGCGCGCGATGATGTGTTTGTCACTCCGGAAACCATCCGCAAGTTCCACCTGCGGCTCGGCCAATGGGTGCACGGACTCTATCAGATCGGCCCGCGCGGCCCGCAGCTCATCGAGGTCACCTCGGTCAACGGCATGACTCCGGAGGCAGCCGCCAAGCTCCCGCACTTTGATGAACTCAAGGCGATCAACCCGACCAGGCGCATCAGTTTCGAAACCACGCCCGAGCGCTTCACCACCCGCGTGGTGGACATCATGGCGCCGGTTGGGCGCGGCCAGCGCGGACTCATCGTCTCGCCTCCGCGCTCGGGCAAGACCACGCTGCTGCTGCACATGGCGGAGGCCATCCGCGAGAAATACGACGAGGCCATCCACCTGATGGTTCTGTTAGTCGACGAGCGGCCGGAGGAGGTCACAGAATTCCGCCGCGCGCTGCCCGGGGCGGAAATTTACGCCAGCTCCAATGACGAGCAGGCGCGCAACCACTGCCGCATCGCCGAGCTCGCCATCGAGCGCGCCAAGCGTCTGGTGGAGGCCGGGCAGGATGTCTTCCTGCTGATGGATTCCATCACCCGCCTGGCCCGTGCCTACAACAACACCATGGGCAACACCCGCGGCCGTGGCACCGGCTCCGGCGGCATCACCATCGGCGCGCTGGAAGTGCCGCGCCGCCTCTTCGCCGCCGCCCGCAACACCCGCGGCGGAGGCTCGCTCACCATCATGGCCACCGCCCTGATCCAGACGAACTCGCGCGCCGACGAGGCGATCTTCATGGAGTTCAAGGGCACCGGCAACATGGAGCTCGTGCTGGACCGCAAGATCGCGGAAAATTATATCTATCCGGCAGTTGATATCTTCAAGTCCGGCACCCGCCGCGAGGAACTGCTCATCCCGGACCACATGCTGCACAAGATCCACCTCATCCGCCGCGGCCTCTCGGGCCACCGTCCGGTCGAGGCCATGGAGCGCCTGTTGTTCTTCCTCAAGAAGTTTCCCAACAACCCACAGATGCTGCTGGAGATCAAGGGTTGATCTCCGGCTTCAATGCGGGATGCCGAACTTGTGCGCGGCGGTGTGCTCCGCCTCATGGGTGACCACCGCCAGCGGCACGCCATGCGCCTCCGCGGCCGCGCGGCAGTCCTCGTATTCCGGAGTCGCGCGGAGCGAACCGCCGGGCAGATGGGCGATCTTCACCTGGATTTTTCCATAGCGGGTCTCGACCGTGTCGAAATGCCGGTGCAGCGCGTCCCGGCGTGTGTCGCTGCGGCGGATGCCGAGCGTCGAGGTTTCCTCAAACAGAATCCGCTCCAGACGGTCCGCGTCCTCGGGTTTCGCGAGCACCTTCACCACATGCGCCGGGCGGTCCTTCTTCATCTGTGCCGGGATGGAAACCACGTCCAGCGCGCCCTCCGCCATCAACTTCTGGAACGCGTAACCGATGGTTTCACCGCGGTCGTTGTCGAGGTGGGTTTCGAGCACGGTGATGGTTTCGCTGAGCCATGGGCCTTGGGGCGACGAGTCGCCGAGCATCAGGCGCAGCACGTTCGGGATCACAAGATCCCGGGTGCCCGCGCCGTAGCCGATCTCCCGCAGCGTCATGGCGGGCAGCGGCCCCCAGGCGTCGGCAAGTTCCACCAACAGCGCCGCCCCGGTGGGCGTGACGAGTTCCTTGTCGATGGGGGAACCGACCACCGGCACGCCCTTGAGCAGGGCGATCGTCGCCGGCGCGGGCAGCGGAATCTGGCCGTGCGCGCCTTTCACAAATCCCCGGCCCATCGGCAGCGGGGAAACGACGACCCGCTCGATTTCTAACAACTCGAATCCCGCCAGCACGCCGACCACATCGACGATGGCGTCCACGCCGCCGACTTCATGCAGGTGGACTTCATCTGCGGACATGCCGTGGATGCAGCCCTCGACTTCGCAGATGCTTTTGAAGACGCGCAGCGCCCGCTCTTTGACGGATGGGGAAACCTGCGAGTTCCCGACGATTTCGCGGATCTCGCACAGGTGGCGTTCCGGCGCGTGGTCGTGGGCATGGACGTCCACCTTGGTCGCGCCGAAACCGTTCTTCGAGACCTTGGAAAAATGCAGGTGGAAGTCGTGGAGGTGGAGTTTCGCGAGTTCCGCCTCAAGGGCGGACGAGGGCAGGCCGGCGTCGATGAGCGCGCCAAGCAGCATGTCGCCGCTGGCACCCGCGATGCAGTCGATGTAAGCGGTTTTCATGAGTTGTTGTTGGAAAGGATGCGGTGGGCGGCGATGGCCGCGCCGAAGCCGTTGTCGATGTTGACGACGACCAGCCCGGAGGCGCAGGAGTTGAGCATGCCTAACAGCGCCGCGAGGCCCTCGAAGGCGGCGCCGTAGCCCACGCTGGTGGGCACGGCGATCACCGGCGCGGCCACCAACCCGCCCACCACGCTGGGCAGCGCGCCTTCCATGCCGGCGACGACGATGACCACCGCGGCCTCGCGGATCTCATCGATGCGGGCGTGAAGCCGGTGAATGCCCGCGACGCCGATGTCGTTGAAATGCCGGACCGGGTGGCCGAGAAACGCGAGCGTCGCCGAGGCTTCGGCGGCGACCGGAAGATCGGACGTGCCCGCCGTGACCACGGCCACCGGATGCGTGCCGGAAACGGCTGGTTTTCCTAACAGAATCGTCCGACTCAGCGCGTCGTATTCCGCCTCCGGCACTTCGGCGAGCACCTCGGCCGCACGGTCGGCGGGCAGGCGCGTGCCGAAGGCCTTGTCATTGGCTGCGGCGAGCGCGCGCAGGTTGTCGGCCACCTGTGCTGCCGTCTTGCTCTGGCAATAGACGATTTCCGGAAAGCCCTGGCGGGCGAGGCGGTCGGGGTCGAGCGTGCTGTGGGGACCGGTCATTTCAAATTTGGGATTTCGTGGAGATCACCTCGTTCATGCTGCCGGAGCGGAAGCCATCGAGATCGAGTGAAACATAGGCGAAACCCGCCTTGCGGACGGCGGCGGCGACTTCGCTCCGTTTATCTAACAAATCTGGCAGCAGCGCGGTTTCGATCTCGATGCGTGCGACGCCGTCGTGATCGCGCACGCGGCATTGGCGGAAGCCGAGCGCCTTGAGCGCGGACTCCGCGCGGTCGATGCGGCCGAGTTTTTCCACGGTGACGGGCGAGCCGTAGGGGATGCGCGACGCGAGGCAGGCGGCGGCGGGCTTGTCCCAGACATCGAGGCCGAGTTCGCGCGCCCATTCGCGGATGTCCTGCTTGGTCATGCCGGCTTCGGCCAGCGGGCCGCGCACGCCGTGTTGTTTGGCGGCGCGGCGGCCGGGGCGGAAATCGCCCTGGTCATCGGCGTTGGCACCATCCACGACCACGGCGATGCCCTCGCGGGCGGCCAGTGCGGTGAAGGTGTGGTAGGCGGTGTCCTTGCAATGGAAGCAGCGGTCCGGCGCGTTGGCGGCGTAAGACGGCTTGTCGATCTCATCCGTGGGCACCTCGATGTGGCGGATGCCGGCGGCGAGTGCGGCGGTGCGCGCGTCTTCGAGTTCACCGCTGGCGAGGCTCGGGGAAACCGCCGTGGCGGCCAGCGCCCTTTCACCCAGCACCCTGGCGGCCACGGCGGCCAGCAGCACGCTGTCCACACCGCCGGAACAAGCGACGAGCACGCTGCCGCAGTCGCGCAGGATGGACTCGACCCGCGCGCGGCGTTCCAGATGGAGGTTTGGCGGATTCATCATGATGCATCGGGACTTTGGGCGCGGTCATGAAGGCCGGCAAGGATTCAAAACGGGAATTCCTGCTCCATCTCGCGGACGGTGTTTTCCTGGCCGAGCTTCACGACCTTCGCGCGCTCGTGAACGGGGAGCCCGTCCACGATGATGGCCTTGTCCGGCCGGACGGGGCAAATGAACTCGCAGCCGCCGCAACCGACGCAGAGTTCCGGGTCCACCTCGGGAATGGTGAGGTTGTTATTCCACGGCACCATGCGCACCGCCTGGGTGGGGCAATGCTCGTTGCAGGCTCCGCAGGAGGTGCCCTTGGTTTTCACCACGCAGCGGTCCTGGAAAAACAGGGCCACACCGGTGCGCACGCGGCGGCGTTCCTCCACGGTGAGCGGCTGGATCGCACCCGTCGGGCAGATTTGCGAGCAGTTCGAGCAATTGTAGGAACAGAACGCGACCGTGAAATCCTGGTGCGGCTGCAGGAATCCCGCCAACCCGTGTTCTCTAACAGAAGGACGCAGCACCTGGTCGGGGCAGTTTGCGACGCACAGGTGGCAGGCCGTGCAGCGGCTTTGGAAATGAGCCAGAGATTTCGCGCCGGGTGGCAGCACGGCGCGCTTGCTGCGCTGGGTGAGGCCTTGCGGGAATGACTGATCCGCCGCGAGTGCTGCCGCCGGAATGGCCACGCCCGATGCCAGAAAGGAACGACGTCCGATGGCGGGCAGATGATATTTCCCCGATGACCCGGCAGCGGGCGATTCATCGGCACGGTGCGTGGACTGCAAGGTGATGCCACTGCGGCGGCACGATGTCACGCAGTCCAGGCACATCACGCAGCGCGAATGGTCGATCGTGTGCTTGCGGAAGTCGATGCACTGGGCGGGGCAGACGCGCTCGCACATCGAACAACCGACGCAGGCGGAGTCGGCGATTTGCAGGCGGAAACGCGCGTGCTTCGAGAAGAAACCGAGCACCGCACCCACCGGGCAAACGGTGTTGCACCAGAGGCGGCCGCGAAAGATGGCGGAAACCACCACCAGTGCGAGCAGGCCGAGCGCCACTCCGGCGGTGGTCCAGGCGACCGGTGAAACGTCCACCGGCCGGAAGACTCCGGTAGAGGAAATCAGGTGGTTTGCCCATCCGAGTGCGGGCCGCAGCGTGGCGGCGGTGATCTTGCCGAAGATGCTGTAGGGATCGAGCAACCCGAGCGGAACGGCGCTTCCCGCCAGCAATCCCGCGGCGCTGACTGCGACCGCGCCCGCCCTTACCCAGGGACGGCCGGGGCGATGGGTGAGTTTGCGTTTTTTCCCGGTGCGCCGCGCAAGCCAGGCTGATAGATCCATCAGCACGCCCAGCGGGCAAAGCATCGCACAATACACGCGGCCGAAAACCAGCGTGAGCACGACCACCGCGATGCAGCCTGCGGCCAGCCAGCCGGCTCGCTGTGTGAAATCTAACAACGAAGGCGCGAACTGCGGCCAGAGCGCGATCCGCGCCACCAATGCCGGAATCCAGCCGCCGATGTCGGCGAAGGCCAGCGTGTAAAATGCCAGAACTCCGCCGCCGACTGCGATCCGGAGTTTCCGGTAAAGCGCGGCGTTCATGCCTCAAGCGTGATGCGCTTGATCTTCACCTTGGACAGGTCCGCCTGCCCGGCACCCATTTCGCCGGCGAAGCGGACAAACCCGAGCTCCTCGGGTTTCATGCCGAAGAGTTTCGCAGCGGCGGCATCCAGCGCCACCATGTCCTTGCCAAGCATCTGGTATTGGGCGAGTTCGCCGTCCTCCTCCGCGCGTCCCTGCGGGCCGTTCTTGCGGAGGATGCGGTAGGCATCGATGATGTTGAGGTCCGGTTTCTTCGGCGTGAAGCAAAGGTCCGCAATGCACTGGTCGAGCCCCGAGTTGTGGAAAAAGCGGCGGTCCCACACCACGCCCATGAGGTTTTTCATGCAGAGCGAGAGTTTCGCGCCGCCGTGGTGCTTGAGCACGGGCACGTTGATGAAGACGTCGCAATCGAGCATCTCCTTGTGCACGAGGGCGCTCTTCACGAGTTTCGCACCCGCCAGATCCACCTTGCGGTAGTGGGCTTCAAGGTTGGCCGGAGCCATCGCGCCACCGGCGTCCTCCACGGCCTTGGCGATGCCGCTGGTCTGGTAGCTGCGCTCCCAGTTGTGGCAGGTGTGGTCGAAAACCGTCACCTTGGCCGCGCCGGCCTTGAGGCAGTGGCGGACGATGGCGGCGACCAGCTCCGGGTTGGTGTTGGCGGGGATTTCCGGCGGTTGGTCCCAAGCGATGTTCGGCTTGATGACGACTTTCTGCCCTTTGTTCACAAAGGTCTTCATGCCGCCCAGCACTGCAATGCCGGCCTCGAACATGCCGACAGGGTCGCCATTGCGCACAGCCACCAGATCCCATGGCCCCTCACCATCGGCCTCCGGTGTCGCAAACAGCGGATTGTGCCAGGAAATCGCGGCGGCGGTCGCGGCGGTGGTCCCGATGAAACGGCGGCGGTTCAATAATGTCATGAGATCCTCCTTTTTTCCGATGGGTGGAATCACAAGCTATCCCCGGGCATTCCTGCCGCAAGCAGGCTGGAAAATGCGCGGGGTTTCCGCTAATTGATGCGCAGTGGCAAGCGTCATGCATTTCCGCCTTCCTCCGGCTGCCGAGGAAAAATGCTTTGGTGGCGGTGGAAATCCGGCCTATATCCGGTGCCAATGAGCGACGCCCCTGCAGACACCAAACGTCCCCGCATCAACATCCGCCGCCCGGACGTCATGGAACTCGTCTCCGCCGAGGTGGCGGTGCATTTCCATTCGTCCATCGTCGAGAAACTGCGCGACCGCGGCGGGAAAATCACCATCGGCAAGACCACGCTGCTGCTCGCCGAGCAATTCGGCTTCTGCTACGGCGTGGAACGCGCCATCGATCTGGCCTACGCCTCGCGCCGGGTTTTCCCGGACAACCGGATTTTCCTCATCGGCGAGATCATCCACAATCCGGACGTGAACCGCCACCTGCGCGAGATGGGCATCGTCTCGCTGCCATGGCAGCAGCTCACCGGCGACTATGATGATCTAACGGAAGACGACGTGGTGATCGTCCCCGCGTTCGGTGCGCCCACCGACTTCATGGCACGGGTGGTGCAAAAGGGATGTTACATCGTGGACACCACCTGCGGCGACGTGATGAAGGTCTGGCGGCGCGTCCGCGGCTATGCGAAGGATGGTGTGACTTCCATCATCCACGGCAAGGCCAACCATGAGGAAACCCGCGCCACAGCCTCCCGCGCACTCGGCGAAAACGGATACGGCCGGTATCTCGTGGTCCTCACCCTCAGCGATGTTGATTTCGTCTGCGGCTACATCCGCCATGGCGGCGACAAGCAGGAGTTTCTCGCACGCTTCACAGGCAGCCACTCACCGGGATTCGATCCGGACATCCACTTGCAAAAAGTCGGCGTGGCCAACCAGACCACCATGCTCAAGAGCGAGACGGAGGAAATCCAGCACCGCATCCGCCAGGCCATCACCGAGCGCGATGGCGACGCCACCTCGTTTCACTTCTTCGACACCATCTGTGGAGCCACCCAGGAGCGCCAGGACGCGCTTTTTGAAATGCTGAAAAAGCCGATGGACCTGCTGCTGGTCGTCGGCGGCTACAACAGCTCCAACACCGCCCACCTCGTCGAGATCGCGGAACCGGAAGTTCCGACCTTTTTCATCCGCAGCGCGGCATGCATCCGCTCACTTGAGGAAATCGTCCACTACGACCTTCATCGCAGGGAGGAAATCACCTCCAGCTACAAAAAATGGCTGGATCCGGAACAACCGGTCACCGTGGGCATCACCGCCGGCGCCTCCTGCCCGAACAACTTGATCGAGGAAGCCATTTTCAAGATTTTCGAACTGCGCGGCGTCCCCCGCGAGGCGCTGGACCACTTGTAAAGCGGCAAATCAGACCCCTGGCCGCGCCTTGCTTCCCTCTTGCCCCGCGCCGCGTGCCGCATACGCTCATCCGCATGTCATCCACTTTCGGCCAGGTTTTCCGCATCCACACCTTCGGCGAGTCGCACGGCGGCGGGGTCGGCGTCGTCATCGACGGCTGCCCGCCGCGCATTCCGGTTTCATTGGAAAACATCCAGCGCGAACTCGACCGCCGCCGGCCCGGCCAATCCGACATCGTCACCCCGCGCAAGGAGGCGGACAGCGCCGAAGTCCTCTCCGGCCTGCACGACGGGCTCACGCTCGGCACACCGATCTCCATCATTGTTAGAAACACCGACCAACGCCCGGGTTCCTACGATGAAATGGCCGTGAAATACCGGCCCAGCCACGCGGATTACACCTACGACGCGAAATACGGCATCCGTGCCCCCTCCGGCGGCGGTCGCGCCTCCGCCCGCGAAACCATCGGCCGCGTCGCCGCCGCCGCCGTCGCACGCCAAGTGCTCGACACCCTGCACCCGGGCATTGAAGTGCTTGCTTGGGTGAAATCCATCCAACACCTCGAAGCCGACGTCGATCCGCAGACCATCACCGCAGAAACCATCGAGTCCAACATCGTGCGCACCGGAGATCCCGCCATGGTCCAGCCCATGATCGATCACATCAAGGCCATCCGCGGCGAGGGAAACTCCGTCGGCGGCGTGATCGAGTGCGTGATCCGCAATTGCCCGCCCGGCCTCGGCGAGCCGATTTTCGACAAGCTCGAAGCCGACCTCGCCAAAGCCATGCTCTCCATCCCCGCGACCAAGGGCTTCGAGATCGGCTCCGGATTCTCCGGCACGCTTCTCACCGGCCGTGAGCACAACGATGCGTTCCGCATGGTCGATGGCAAGGTCCGCACCACCAGCAACCGCTCCGGCGGAGTGCAAGGCGGCATTTCCAACGGCGAGCCCATCGTTATCCGCGTGGCCTTCAAGCCCACCGCCACCATCATGACCTCCCAGGAAACCGTCACCTCCGGCGGCGAGAACACCGAACTCTCCGGCAAGGGCCGCCACGATGCCTGCGTGCTTCCCCGCGCCGTCCCCATCGTCGAGGCCATGGCCACGCTGGTGCTGACCGATCATCTGCTCCGGCAGCGGTGCGTGGATCGTTGATCTCTATGACAGCCGGGCTGATCCCCGTGACGGCACGGCCGCAAGGGCTTTGCAACACTCCTGCGGATCTGGCCGTTTCAGACCTGACTGACGCCCCGCGTTTTCTCGGGACGGGCCAGGGGCCTGGCGACTTTTTCCCAGAGCTGCTTGCGGGTTTTGGCCATCTCACGGGGCTGGGCTTGGCGCTTGCAAAGCGCCGCCACGGGTCAAAGGGAGTCACGACACCTTCTGGTGCGTGAGGTTCCCACAGCAAAGAACGTCAACAGAACTGCTGCAGGGGATTTGGTGAACATTTCATGCAATGGGCCGGAAAGCCGATCTTGACATGCGGACGCTTTCCCGCACGTTATCCCGTCATGACTACCGTCACCGCGACCAAAGCCCGTGGAAATCTCTATTCGCTCATCAAAGAGGTGCGGGAATCCCACGAGCCGATCCAGATCACGGGCAAACAAGGAAACGCCGTCCTGATCTCCGAAGAAGACTGGCGGTCGATCCACGAGTCGCTGTTCCTGCATTCGATTCCCGGGCTGGTCGATTCGATCACGAAAGCGCGAGCCGAAGGCTTGGAGCAGGCGACTGGAGATCTGGACTGGTGAGGCCGATGTACGAAATCGTTTACTCCCGGCAGGCCGGTAAGGACGCGAAAAAGCTCGCGGCGAGCCATCTGAAAAAGCAAGCCCAGACCTTGCTGGACATCATCGCCAGCGATCCTTTCCAATCCCCTCCCCGCTACGAATCGCTTTGCGGCGAACTGTCGGGATGTTTTTCGCGCAGGATCAACCTCCTGCATCGCATCGTTTACGAGGTGTTCATCGAGCAGAAAAAAGTGCTGATCCTGCGCATGTGGACTCACTACGGCGACTGAAGCCAGACGGAAACCGCTTCTCATTTCAGCTTCTCAGCATTTCAGAGTTTCAGCTTTTACCAAATGTCCCCCGACTCCATCCCACAAATCAGCCTCGGCACCGCCGCGCTCGTCATCTTCGCGGTGTGCGCCGGATTCGTGCTGCTGCGCGGAATGACGCGGATGATGATCGGCACCGTGGTGCTCGCACTCAGCGCATGGATCGGATTCAGAATTTGGCAACTCGCGCCCGGCCTGTCCATCGAGCACTTCGGAAGATCCATCGGCCTCGTCACCACCGGACTGCCCATCGCCGGTTTCCTGGTTTCATTTTTCCTCATCCGCTTCATCACCA
>RPOS01000029.1 GCA_003820635.1 Verrucomicrobiaceae bacterium
CCAATCTCGGCCAATCTCGACTTCCATGCCATTCGCAAACGTGGCAGGCTGCCGTCATGCGAATTCTGGTGGCCGAGGACGACGCCCGCCTGCGCCGGCATTTGGTGGCGGCGCTGCGGGAGGCCGGCCATGAGGTGGATGAAACCGGCGACGGCCTCTCCGCGCTCCGCCTGCTGGAGAGTCAGCCGCATGACGCTGCCGTGCTCGACATCACGATGCCTGGCATGGACGGCGTGAGCGTGATCCGCGAAGCACGCGCCCAGGGATGCAAGGGGATCTTCCTGCTCTCCACCGCACGCGGCGAGGTGGGTGACAAGGTTTCCGGCCTCGATGCCGGAGCAGACGATTATCTCGTGAAACCATACTCCACCGAGGAACTGCTGGCGCGGCTGCGGGCCGCCGAGCGCCGCGTGAAACCGGAAAGCTCCAACCTGCTGCGCGTGGCCGATCTGGAAATCGACCTTCTCACGCGCGCCGCCCGGCGCGGAGACGTGCAGATCGTCCTCACCAACCGCGAGTTCTCCCTGTTGGAAACACTCGCCAACGCCTCGCCGCGGCCGGTTTCCAAGGCCACTCTCATCGAACGCGTGTGGGATCAATACTTCGATCCCGGTTCCAATGTGGTGAATGTCTATCTGAACTACCTGCGCAAGAAGATCGACCTTCCGGGATTCAAGCCGCTGATCCACACGCTGCGAGGCGTGGGTTTCGCACTCAAGGAGGAAGGAGACGGGCGATCATGAGCTTTCGCTTCCGCATCGCGGCATGGGTGGTGCTTTCCTGCACCTTGCTCATCGGCGTAATGATCTACACCGCGCACAGCGAACTGGAGGAGGAACTGCGCGCCGGACGCGTGGACCGCCACCACCCGCAGATCCCGGGCTGGACGCTCCACAACAGCCTCCCCGAAGAAGAAATCCAGGACATCCTCGGCGAGTTGATGGAAACCTGGTTGTGGACGGCCGCCACCATGATTGCCTTGTCACTCGGTGCCGGCCTCCTGCTTGCCCGCCGTTCGCTCCAGCCGATGCAGGAAATCAACCGTCAACTTTCCGCGATGCGTCCGGATTCGCTCCACGGCGGCATCACCATCCCGGAGGCGGACCCCGCCATCGAGGGGCTCGCAAACCATCTCAACGGTCTGTTAGACCGCGCGGGAACCGCCTATCAGGAAATGGCCGAGTTTTCCGCACGGGTGGCCCACGAGCTGCGCACGCCGCTGATGCTGCTGCGGATGCGCGTCGAGCACGCCCCGCCCGGCATGCCGCCTGCATTCCAGGAAGACCTGCAGGACGAACTCGCGCGGCTTTCGCGTTTCGTCGAGCGCGCGCTGCTGGCCGCCAAGGCGGAGCAGGGTTCGCTGCAACCCACCGCCGCGCCGCTCTGCCTTAGCGATCTCGTCCGTGACGTGGCGGAGGCTTATCAACTACTGGCCGCAGAGCGGGCGCTGGAAATGAAAGTCGAGATCACGAACGGCATCCGGATCGATGCCGACGCCGACCTGCTGCTTCAGACGTTGCACGGCTTGCTTGAAAACGCCGTCCACTACGCAAAATCAAAGATCCTCGTTTCCTGCCGGGAAGAGAAGGGAAGCGCGGTTCTTGAAATTCACAACGACCGCGATTCAGCGAGCATCGCCACCGCAGGCTTGGGGCTTGGACTCCGCCTAGTGCGCGGGATCTGCATAGCCTCCGCATGGCTTTTTGAAAGCCACGAGACGGAGGACGATTTCGGGGCCATCATTCGATTCGTCGCGATAAATTCCCTTGCTTTCCAGGCGGATGGTGAATGATTCCGGCACACTTCCCAAACACCATGCACTCCAGATTCCTCAGACTCACCGCCGGCGTTCTCGCAGGCGCCGCCCTGTCCCTCGGCATCGCGCTCGCCGCTCCCTACGAGACCGGCTCGCAGGTCCAACCGTTCTCCGCCAAGGACCAGCACGAGCAGGCTTTCACGCTGAAGCCCGCTGAAACCAGGTTCCTGCTCGTCAGCCACGACATGGAGACCGGCAAGAAGGCGAACGCCGCGCTCAATGCCATGGGCAAGGATTATCTCGGCACGAAAAACGCGGTTTACGTCGCCAACATCCACGGCATGCCCGGCATCGGCCGCATGTTCGCCATGCCCAAGATGAAAAAATATGTCCACCGCATCATCCTTGGCGATGACGAGACACTCATCGCGAAGTTTCCCGAGCAAAAGGGCAAGGTCACGGTGCTCAAGCTGGATGATGGCAAGGTGAGTTCCATCACTTACTGGACACCCGGAGTTGAAGAGGTGGAGAGCGCACTGAAATAAACGCCTTGGCAAAGGACGACTGCGTCCTGCGCCTCGCTCTATGGAAAGTCACCGCGCAGAATTTAGCATCTCATTGGCATTGGCATCGACGCTCATAGAGCGCCGCTACGTGGCGGCAGTCCCCGCCTATTCCTGAGTCGCGCTTTGCGCTTTCTTCTCCCTGCGGTCCGTGAACTTCTGGACGAAGACATAGCATACCGGGATCAGAAACAGCCCGATGGCGGTGGAAATGGACATGCCGTAAACCACTCCGGTGCCCATGGTGCTGCGGGAGGCGGCTCCGGAGCCGGTGGCCAGCATCAGCGGCACGCAGCCGAGGATGAAGGCGAAGGAGGTCATCAGGATCGGACGCAGGCGGAGTTTCGCACCCTGGATGGCAGCCTCAATCGTCGGCACACCTTCCTCACGTTTCATTTTCGCGAACTCGATGATGAGGATGGCGTTCTTGGCCGCCAGACCGATGAGCATGACGAGGCCGACCTGCGCATAGACGTTCATTTCGAAGTTGCGCAGGAACAGACCGACCATCGTGCCCAGAATCACCGTGGGCACGGACAACAACACGGCGAAGGGCAGCGACCAGCTTTCATACTGCGCGGCGAGAAGCAGGAAGACGAATAGCACGGCCATGCCGAAAATAATGCCTGCCTGGCCCTCGGATTTTTTCTCCTGCAAGGTCAGGCCCGACCACTCGTAACCGGTTTCCGCGGGCATTTCCTTCATGACTTCCTCGATCGCCTTGATCGCCTGGCCTGAACTGTATCCCGGCGCGGTGGCTCCGATGACCTCGGCGGCGTTGTAGAGGTTGA
Organism: Verrucomicrobiaceae bacterium; assembly: GCA_003820635.1. The sequence continues at coordinate 3,111 of RPOS01000029.1, forward strand.
AACGCGTGACGAGGTTCGGGCCGGACATCTTGGTCACCGTCACCAGCGTGCTCAGCGGAACCATGCCGCCGTCGTTGTTGCGGACGTAGAACCGCCCGATGTCGTCGGGCTTGCTGGTGAACTCCGGTTCAGCCTGCAGAAATACTTTATATACTTTTCCGAACTTCACGAAGTCGTTCACATACAATCCGCTCAGATAGCTTTGCAGGGATGCGAACACGCTGTCCACCGGCACGTTAAGCGTGCGGCATTTTTCGCGGTCGAGTTCCACCTTCACCTGCGGCGTGGCGGGATTGAAGGTGGTGGTGAGCCGTGCGATCTCGGGGCGCTTGGCTACCAGTTCCTGGAGTTGTTTCACATGGCCGGCAAGCTGGTCGATGCTGCCACCGGAGCGGTCCTGCAGCTGCATGGTGAAACCGGAAACGTTGCCGTATCCCGGAAGCGGCGGCGGACCGAACGCGAAGGCGCGCACACCGGGGATGCCGTAAAACTTCTTCGTCCACTCTGCAGCAATCGCCTTGGCGTGCAGGTGGGGTTCGGCGCGCTCTTCCCATGGTTCCAGGCCGACGAACATCAGCGCGGCGTTGGGCACATTAAGCGAGTTGAGGATGTTCATGCCCGCCAGACCCACGGCGGATTGCACGCCCTCGGTGTTGCAGACGATTTCCTCAATCTGCTTGAGTGCCTCGTCGCTGCGCTGCAGGGACGCGCCCTCCGGAAGTTCGATTGCGACAAACAGATACCCCTTGTCCTCGTCCGGAATGAATCCGCCCGGCACGTGCTTGCCGATGCGGTTGATGGCAAACACCACGATGACCAGCAACAGCATCGAAATGGTCGCTTTGCGCACGAGTCCGCCAACCACCCTGCCATAGCGATCGATGATCCAATCGAAGCCTTTGTTGAACAAACGGAAGAACGCCGCGATCGGACCCTTGCCGGGTTTCGGTTCGCGCAGCAGCATCGCCGAAAGCGCCGGGCTGAGCGTCAGCGCGTTGATCACCGAAAACACCACGGCGATCGCGATGGTCAGAGCGAACTGCTTGTAGAGGGCTCCCGTAACACCGCCCATGAAGGCGACCGGCACAAACACCGCGCAGAGCACCAGACCAATGGCCACCACCGGGCCGGACACCTCCTTCATCGCGATGCGGGTGGCCTCCTTGGGCGATTTGCCGTGCTCGATGTGATGCTGCACCGCCTCGACCACCACGATGGCATCGTCCACCACAATGCCGATGGCCAGCACCAGGCCGAACATGGTGAGCACGTTCACACTGAAACCCAGCACCGGAAACAGGATGAACGCTCCTAACAGCGAAACCGGCACCGTGCACATCGGAATGATCGTGGCGCGGAAGCTTTGCAGGAAGATATAAACAACCAGCAACACGAGAATGACCGCCTCGAAGAGCGTATGGACGATTTCCTCCATCGAAGCCTTGATCGGCAGCGTGGAATCAAGCGCGATCTCATAGGTCATGTCCGCTGGAAAACGCTCCGACTTCTCCTTGAGGATGTTCTTCACGTTCTCCGCCGTTTCGAGCGCGTTCGCTCCGGGCGCAAGATAGATGGCGAAGGCACCGGCGGGCGATTGATTCAGTCGGGCACGCAGATCGTATGTCTGTGCTCCAAGTTCCACCCGCGCGACGTCCTTGATCTTCACCTGCTGCCCGTCGGAACTCGCGCGGATGATGACGTCCTCGAACTCCTTCGGGTCCTTGAGCAGGCCGAGCGCGCGCACGTTGAACTGGCTTTCCTGGCCGGGCGGTGCCGGTTCCGCGCCAATGCGTCCGGCGGGCGACTGGGCGTTTTGTTCCTGCAGCGCCTTCTTGATGTCATCCGGCGTGATGCCGAGCGAGGCGAGTTTGTCCGGCTGCAGCCAGATGCGCATCGTGTAGTCCTGCGCGGTGAAGTTTTTCACATCACCCACACCCTTCACGCGCTTGATAGAATCCACCAGGTTGAGATCGCAGTAGTTGCTGAGAAACACCGCATCGTAACTGCCTTTCGGCGATGCAAGGCCGATGACCATCAGGATGTCCGGGCTGGAACGGTTCACCACCACGCCCTCGCGTTTCACCGCGTCGGGAAGCTGGGCTTCCGCCTGACTCACGCGGTTCTGCGTGTTGACCTGCATGATGTCCACGTCGGTGCCGACGTCAAAATAGACGTTGAGCGTCATCTTGCCGTCGTTGGCGTTGAACGACTGCATGTAGAGCAGCTTGTCCACGCCGTTGACCTTGGTCTCGATGGGCGTGGCCACCGATTCCATGACCGCCTCCGCCGCCGCGCCACGATAGGTGGCGGTGGCCTGGATCATGGTGGGGCTGACCGTCGGGTATTCCGAAATCGGCAGCCGCGAGAGGGAAATGGCGCCTACGATGACCGTGAGGATGGCAATGACCATCGCGACGATCGGCCGGCGAATGAAGAATTCGGCCATGATCGGTCAGTCTTTCGAGGGTTGTTCGGCTTTGGCCGAAGGTGCGATGGTGACCGGCATTCCCTGACGAACCTTGTGAACGCCCTCCACGATGATCCGGTCTCCGGGTTTCAATCCCTCGTTGATGATGAACATCGGGCCGACCTGTTCGCCAGTCTGGACCGCCTGTTGTGTCGTCTTGCCGTCGCCATCGATCAGCCAGACGAAGGTCTTGCCCTGGAGCTCGACGATGGCCCGCTCCGGCACGGTGACGGTGTTGGGGCGTTTGCCGAGATCCACGCGGACGCGTGCGAACATTCCCGGACGGAGCAGTTTCTCGTGATTGGGAAACTCGGCGCGGACGCGTAGCGTGCCGGTCTTGGTGTCCACCGCCCGGTCGATGAAAACGAACCTGCCGGGGTCGGCATGCTCCTTGCCGTTGGACAGGATCAGGGTGAGGGGCACATCCTCGACCTGCTTGCCGGTGAGTTTGCTTTTCTCCCTGGCCTGCAGGTATTCGACCTCGCTCACATTGCAGTAGAACCAGATGGGATCGAGGGTGGAAATGGTGGTCATCAACGTGGGCTCGCCCTTGCCGACGAGATCGCCGATGGACACTTGTTTGCCGCCGATGAGTCCCGTGACCGGGGCCTTGATGTCGCAGTAGCCGAGATCAAGCTCGGCGGATTGGACGCGGGCTTTGGCGGATTCTATGCCCGCCTTGCCGACATCCACCGAGGCCAGCGCGTTGTCGAGATCCTGTTGCGGCACCGCGCGGTTGGCCACCAGCGGAGTCAGGCGGGCGACGTCTTTTTCATACTTGTTGAGGGCGGCATGAGCCTCCGCGAGCATGCCGTTGGCGGCGGCGAGGCGTTCGAGGAATGGTTTCTTGTCGAGTTCGAAAAGCATGTCTCCTTGGGCGACTTCGGTGCCCTCGGTAAAGAGCATCTTGTCCACGAAACCCTCGACCCGGGCGCGCACCTCGACATTCTGCGGAGAATCAAGCTGGCCGATCAAGGTGGTGGACAATGGCACGTCTGTGGTGGTGATTTCCATCACTTCCACGACGGGCGGCGGCGGCGGTGCGGTCTCGGGCTTCTCGCATCCCGCAATGAGGCCCACCACCATCAAAGGAACCGCCACTTGCGAAATCAGGCGCGGAAAACCCGCGCCTGCATTGTGTTCTGATAAAAGTTGAATCACACCCGCGAACTATCCATACGCCCCACGGGTGTCAACGGCAACCTTGACTCACTGCCGTCCTTTCGCTTGCAAATTCAGTCATTTAGTCGCAAACCCATGCCGATGCGACCGCTCGCCCTGATTTCCGGCTCCCTGTTTTTGAGTTCCTGCATCCTCGGCCCGCAGCCCGGTGCGCCTGATGCAAAAGCACCGGGTTCCATCCGCGGGGACAGCGCACCACACGGATCATCCTTCGGTGACAAGGCATGGGGCAGGTTTTCACCGATGAGCACCTGCGCTGCCTGATCGAGCGCGCACTGGCACAAAACCCGGATTTGGTGGCCGCCACCTACCGCATCGAACAGGCGCGGGCCCGCGCCATGTCCGCGCGGGCCGATTGGTTTCCGCAGCTCGGCGGCAGCGGTGGTGCGGCGGCAAACTATGGTTCGGAAAACGCCGGCCAGGTCGCTCCCGGCGGCGACCGCTCGTCGGAAAGTTATGATCTAACAGCCCTGCTGAGCTGGGAAATCGACCTGTGGGGCGGCATCCGCCGCAGCAACGAAGCGGCGCGCTCCAGACTGCTGGAGGCCGGATACCAGCGCGACGCGGTGCAGACCAGCCTCATCGCCGCGGTGGCATCCGCCTACATCGAGCTCAAGAATCTCGACGAGCGCCTCGCCATTTCTCAACGCACCGTGGAGAGCCGCCAGTCTTCGCTGGATCTCGTTGCCTCGCGCCGCGACGGCGGTGTCAGCTCCGATCTGGAAGTCGGCCAGGCCGAGGCGTTGCTGGGCCAGGCGCGCACCGCCATCCCGATCACCGAGCAGGCGATCGCCGCCAAGGAAAACGAAATCCGTTTCCTGTTAGGTGAATACCCTGCCGGCGTCGCGCGCGGCGGCAGCCTCGATGGATTGGACCGCTCGCTTCAAATCAAGGGCGGCCTGTCATCCACACTCTTGGAACGCCGGCCGGACGTCGCCGCAGCCAGCCAGGCCTATCAGGCCGCCGTCGCGGAAATCGGCGTGGCCGAGGCCCTGCGCCTGCCGTCGCTTTCCCTCACCGGCAGCGGTGGCGTGATCAGCGGCGCATTCGACAACCTTCTCGACAGCAGCTCCACCGCCTACAGCGTCGGCCCGCGCCTTGCCGGGCCGATCTTCGACGCCGGCCGCAACAAGGCCCGCGTGGATGCCGCCCGCGCGCTGGCCGGTGAAGCCCAGGCCGCCCACCAACGCGCCGCCCAACTGGCATTCCGCGAGGCGGCGGACTCGATCAACGCCCACCTGAAAACCGGCGAAATCATCACCGAACAATCGCGGCTCGTCGAAGCCAACCGCAAGGTCGCCCGGGTTGCCAACGAACGGTTCACCGGCGGTGAGTCGAGTTACCTCGAAGTGCTCGATGCCGAGCGCAGCCTGTTCTTTTCCGAGCTCGAGCTGGCCGACGCCCGCCGCGATCGTCTGCTCGCCGTCGTCCAGGCCTACCGCGCGCTCGGCGGCGGCTGGAAGTGATTGCCCCGCATCCCCCGGGGGTGCCGACTCTCCGTCATGATGCTCAAGCTGCTGCTCCTGTTCTTTCTGGTCTCCGCCTGCGTGGTGATCCATGGAGCCGGGATGGTGCTGGGTTTGCGCTGGCTCAGCCATACCCGGGCGCGCCACGGCCACCATTTCAGCCTGTGGGAAAGTTTCCGGATCCTCGTCCAGGTGGTTTACGGGTTGCTCATCCTGCACTTGCTGCAAATCATGGTCTGGGCGGCGTGCTACCAATGGAACGGCTGCTTTCCGGACTTTCCAACGGCCTTTTACTACTCCGCCACGAGTTATTCCACGGTCGGCTATGGCGATGTGATCCCGCCGGATAACTGGCGCATCCTGGGCTCCGTGGAAGCCGTCACCGGCATCCTGATGTTCGGCTGGAGCACTGGCGTGCTGTTGTCCGTGGTCAACCACCTGATGCGCCGCTTCACGGAGGACATGTGATGAATGCCCGCATACGGGCGGACCATTGCTCCATCCTTCTCATTGCCTTAAGCCGGGCATGCCGCTAGAAAACGCCCGTGGATTCCCCGCCCCCATCCCGAGACCCGCAGCTGCCGCGCATGCATCTGCGGGCGCGACTCATGCTGTGGCTGCGGGCGATCCCCGGGGTGGGCCGCCTGCGCGCGCTGCGGCCGGGGGCGGACGCACAGGTGGGCCCGCTGGTGGATGCCTTCGCGGCCTTTGCCACGCTGGACGGCGTGCTCAGCCCGCTGGAGGCGGATCTGATCCTGGACATGCTGCGCAGCGCGTTTCCCGAAGTGGACCACGGCTGGCTGGGCCGCAGGCTTCAGCGTGCGGTGAAAAACCCGCGGCCGCTGCAGGGGCTGGCGCTGGAGCTGAAGGGGATTTATGACGATGCGGGCAAGCTCTCGCTGGGGCTGCAACTCTTCACCCTGGTGGATGCCGCCGGACGCTCGGAGCGCAACCGGGCGAGCTTCGAGGTCTTCATGCGGCGGCTCGGCCGGCCGGAATTCGGCAACGCCATCCTGCGCGAAATGCGCGAGGATTCGGAGTCACCCGCTGACGAGGAACTGCCCTTCGAGCGCCTGATATTCGGGCGGGACGGCGCGGATGTCATCCTGCCGCCGGCCGCGGAGGGGCGCGAGTTCCGCGTTTACCGCGCCGGGGACCTGATTCTGGTTAGAAACACCGGCCCCGCTCCGCTGTGGATGCGCGGCCGCTCGGTGGAAACCGGCTCCTTCCTGCGGATGCGCGAGCGCCAACCGCTCGTTGTCCCAGGCTGGACCCTGAGCTTCGAGGACCTGATGTTTTTCCTCGACGTCAAACGCACCGGCAACTCGCCGGCGGTCTATCTGGAAAGCGGCGACGGCGGGCTCTCCGCCGAGCGCACCCGCGGCCGCCACAGCGCGTTGCGCGTCAAGTTCGGCCTCGAGGCGGAGGTGGAGGCCCTGCGTGACACGAACCTCCATGCCGGCGGGCGCGGCCCGCTCAAGCAGGGCGAGGTGATCACCTGCCTCAATCACGACCGCCTCGGGGATGCTTCGGGTTTCAGCCTTTCCATCAACGACCTGCGGCGCAAGGCGACCCAGTCCGGGCGGCGCTTCCGGCTCACCGGAGACCGCCAGGAATACCTCGTTTCCAACGATGCCGCGGAACTCTCGCGCGGCGATCTTCTGTTAGGCCCCAAACTCTCGCCCAAGACGGTGTTGTTCATCCGTTATGACTCGGAAGGCGCGGAAGGCGAACTGGTGGTTCGGGAGAGCCACGGGCCGATCCTTGTGGATGGCTCGCCGGTGCGGACCACCGCGCCGCTCAAGGACGGCTCGTTGATCCGTCTCTCCGGCAGCCAGGCGGTGCGCTGCCGTTTCAGCGAGGGCTTCCTGGATGAGGAGCGCACGCTCATCGAGTCCGTGCAGATGGAGGATCTGATCCATGATTTCGGGCCGGAGGCGCGGGCGCTGGATCATATCAACTTCGAGGTGAAACGCGGCGAGATGCTCTGCATCATCGGCCCGAGCGGCAGCGGCAAGAGCACGCTGCTGGCAGTGCTCTCCGGCCAGCGCAAGCCATCCCGCGGCAAGGTGATGCTCAATGGCATATCCCTCTACGACCGCCGCGAGCACCTCGTCCCGTTCATCGCCCACATGCCGCAGGAGGAGGCACTCAACCCGCAGCTCACGGTGCGCGAGCACCTGCGCCATGCGGTGACGATCCGCCGCCCGGCGCTTTCGCTTGCCGAGCACGAGCGCCGCGTGGACAGCATGCTCGCAGAGCTCGGCCTGCAATCCATCGCCCGCCGCCAGGTGGGCTCGCCGGGAGACAAAACACTCTCCGGCGGCGAACGCAGCCGCCTCAATCTCGGACTCGACCTCGGCAGCCGGGCGGAGGTTTTCCTGTTCGATGAACCGATCTCGGGGCTGTCCTCAAAGGATTCCGAGCACGTGGCGGAAACCCTGCGCTCGCTGGCGCGGGACAAAATCGTCATCGCCTCGCTGCACCGTCCGGGCGCGCATGTGCTGCGGCTCTTCGACAAGGCGCTTCTGTTAGACAGCGGCGGCCGCCTCGCCTACTTCGGCACCCCGGCTGGCATGGTGGGTTATTTCCGCGATGCCTGCGAGGAACTCGGCATTCCGCACGCCGCCATCGCCGCCCAGTCGCCGCTTGGCGCGGACTTCGTCTTCGATGTGCTGGAAACCCCGCTCAGCGCCATCGGCGGCGGCTCCAATACCGGCGCGGCGAGGCGTTTCCCGTCATCATTCTGGCAGGAGCGCTTCGAGAGCGCCAACCTGATGCAGTCGCTGCAAACCGGCGGGCCGATTTCACGTCTTGGCGACCGGCAGGGCACCACGCGCCTGCCGCTGCCTCCCCGCCCCTCACGGCGGTTGCGCGCGGTCATCGCGGTGTTTGCGACACATTTCCTGCGCTCGCTGCTCTCCAAGCTGCGCAACCGCGGCACGGTTTACAGCACCTTCATGGAGGCCCCGCTGCTGGCAGCGCTGATCGCCATCACCCTGCGCTCCTCGCCGGAGGGCTCCTACGAATTCGGCACGGCGCTGCACATTCCGGCCTATCTGTTCCTCAGCACCACGGTGGCGATGTTTCTCGGCCTCACCAACTCCGCCACCGAGATACTGCGGGACCGGCCGGTGATGCGCCGCGAGCGCAACTGCCAGTCCGGTGCCGCATCCTACGTGCTGGCCAAGTTCTCCGCACTGGCGCTGGTGGCCGCCATTCAGTGCCTCACCTATCTGATCGTGGGCAACCATTTCCTCGAGATCGAGGGCGTGCTCACCTATCACTGGATCTGGATGACGCTCACCGCATGGACCGGCACCGCCATGGCGCTGGTGGTCTCCTCGATGGTGAAAACCGAGCGCGCCGCACTGACCTCCGTGCCGCTGCTGCTGGTGCCGCAAATGCTGCTGGCCGGCGCCTTGGTCCCATACCGCGAGATGAACCACGGCCTCTTCCAGAACTCCAGCGAGATCCGCGAGCGCGGCGGCGTGCCGGTGCCGGCCACCGTCATGCCCCTGCGTTATGCCTATGAGGGCATGATCGTTTCACAGGCTGTTAGAAACCCCTTCGAGGTGGAGCGCGTCCGGCTCCAGCGCAAGATCGACCGCGCCCGCCATGCCGACAAGACGATGAGCCCGCAGGCCGCCGAGGAGTTCGACCTGGCCAAGGAAGGCCTGCGGCGGCTGCTGGCCTCCGGCGCCTCTAACAAAAAAGACGCGGCGGATCTGGTGGCGCGCATCCGCCGCATTTCCAGCACCGGCACGCGCATCGAGGTGGAGACGATGAAAGTGTGGCCGGATGACGAACCGGACGCGCGCCCGGCCTCGGACTTCTTTGTCAACGAGCGCATCGACCTGCTGGTGCGCGAGGCGGAAACCTTCCGCAACGACTACCGCAACAAGGGAAACCGGGTCGTCTTTTATGCGCTGAAGAAACCCCTGCCCTTCATCGCCGAGCCGCCCCCCGCCGGTCTGGCGTTTCGCGAACCCGAGGGCCATCTCGACACCCAGCGCTACTGTGGATTCATTCTGCTGGGCATCATCCTTGGCTGTGGTGTCGCCACCACGCTGATCATCTCCCGGCAGAACCGGCTCACCCGTTAGATCCGCAGGGTGTGCGTTTCCTTGGTTTGATGCCCGCTCACTTCTTCCGTCGCAGCGCCACGGCGATGTATGCCAGAAGCACGATTGCGAAAAAGCCCGCCTGCCAGCCGAGCGCGCGCTGGAAGGCCGCGCCACCTGATTTCCCCAATCCCGCAAGCGTCAGCGAAAAAGCCAGTGAATACAGTCCGTAGGCCAGGTTGAAAACCAGTCCCTTCACACTGAGCAGCGTGGCACGCTGCGCAGACTCCGCCACGCTGTGCAGATGGCGGCTCACCGTGAAACTCACATAGCCCAAAGTCATCATCAGCACCATGGCCGGCAGCAGGCCTAACCACGGCCACGCGGGCACCAGCAGGAACAGTCCCAGCGCCGCCACGCCACCTCCCAGAGCCAGTGCGGCCACCGGCTCGAAGCGCTGGTTCACCCGTGCCGCGATGGCCGGGATGAACCAGTTTCCCACCGCGATAAAAGAACCGATCACTCCGAAAGCCCATCCGGGAATGCCGATGAGCCGGTAGTATTCGCTGACCAGCGTGGCGAAGTTCCGTGTGACGGCATCGATCAGGAATCCGCCGACCAGGATCACCGCGATACTGCGCGTGGTGAAAGCCTTGCGGGCAGTCTGCAAGGTAAGCTCGTGCGCCGCCCTGCAACGCCCGGCTGCGTGCTCGGCATGAGGCGCATCCTCGTCAAAGCGCAGGCAAATCGCCAGGCAGACCAGCGCCTGCATGAAGACCAGCGCCACCGGCAGGCGGCGCGCCAGATCCACAGGCAGCGCCAGGTTTTCCGGCAGCAGCGCGTTGAGCCAGGATGGATCGTAAAGCAGGCCGCCCAGTGTCATCGCGATCAGGAAACCGGCGGCCCGCCAGCGCATTGCCGTTGCCAATACCGCATCCCACGCCGCGGCCCTGCCCTCCGCGGGCAGCGAGTCATAGGCGATGGCCTCATCCGCGCCGCTGGCCGCCGCCTCGGATGCACCTGATAGAAAGCGGTTGAGCATGCACAGCGCGAACAACAGCATGCCGCCATCCTTCGGTGCGAACAGCAGGATGGCCATTTCCACCACCATCAGTGCCGCGGAAAACACCAGCAAACGTTTCCGGCCGATCACATCGGCCAACGCGCCGGACGGCACTTCTAACAGAAATATCGCCGCCGCCCAGACGGCATTGAGCAGCACGTATTGCTGCAGCGTGAGCCCTAGGTCGGTGAAAAACACCGCCAGCACCGGATAATAGGCGCGGGCATTGTAAAATGTGGTGAACAGGACGAACAGCCGGGCATTGCGCCAGGCGAACGGCCCGCTGCGGTGGATCAGTGAAGGCACTCAGAGTGCTATCTCACGCGCACAGCGGCATGGCAAGGCCGCTGCGCTTGTTTGCGGCGGCTTATTGGCCGGCAGTACGGATGGCCGTGGCGTTCACGATCAGCAGATCGGCGGATGAGCCCTCGGCGACTTTTCCGCTGACGGTGACTTTGGCGAGTTTCTCAAGTCCGCCCACACTTTCAACGGACTCCTTGAGCACGCGGCCATCGGCATCGACGATCTGGATGGTGGCGGTGCCGCGTTTTTTGTCCTCCGGTGAATCGCAGCAGACATCCCACGGAGTCTCGCAATCGTCGCCGGGATTCTCGTTGCAGGGCGTGAGCACTTCGGGGTCGCCGAGAATGAATGCGGCGCGGCCGTCCACGAAGGGTTTCGCATTGCCCATGATTTGGCCGCTGATGGTGATCTCGTCGCCGGGCTTGGCGGTGGAGCGGATGACGGCGATGGCAGCCGCCTCGCCCGCGGGAGAAGCGGCGAGCACTGCGCTGAGTGCCGGGCTTGCTTCGCTCACGGAAACCTCGGCGGTGCTTTGGGTGGACTTCTCGCCGCAGGAAACAAGCAGGACGGCGAATGCGATCAACAGGCAGTTGGTTTTCGTTTTCATATATATATTCAGATTCAGGACATGCGGAGAGCGGATGGAAGCGGTGGCTTGAGGCAGCGGATGGCAGGCGGCAGCGCTCCTAACAGACCGAGAAAGACGCCGGTAAGCAGACCGGTCGTCGCAACGCCCGGACTGATCTCCATGGTGAAAGCGCCGATGGAGAATGGAATCGTTCGTCCATCGAGCCACATCATGGCAAGAATGGACGCGATCAGGGTGCCGATCAGACAGGCAAGCGTGCTTTCCTGCACGAGGCTGAGCAGCAGCGGGCCTCGACGGAAACCGATAGCCTGCAAGGTGGCCATCTCGCGGACGCGCGAGGCGAAGGCCGCGTAAAGCGTGTTCACTCCGCCGAAGAGCGCTCCTGCGGCGATGAGTGCGGCGGTGATCCATGTCATGGCGCGCAGCGGCTTGAAGAAGGCGCTGAGGCGGGAGTAGTAGTCGCTTTCGCGCAGCGCGCTGAGTTCGAGGTCGAGCCGTTGTTTGGCGAAAAGATCGGCCTCGGCGTAATCCGCCGGATCATCGAGACGGATGACCACGCAGGAGAGCGTGTCGCGTTTTGAGATCACCTTGAGGTCGCCGAGGGTGGCCCAGATTTCGGACTCCAGAACGGTGCCTGGTGCGGCGAAAGTGCCGGAAATTTCCAACTCCTGTCCGTCCACGAGGATCGAAGAGCCGGTTTTCAAGTCCCCTGCCCCGAGGCCGAGCTTGCGCCATGCATAGCGGCCGAGCATGACCTGCCCGGATGAGGGAAAAGCGCCATCTAACAACCGAACCTGCGGGTGCACCAGCAGCGCCTGCGCTGTGACGCCGCGGAAAAGCCCCTGCGTGCGGCGGCCGTCCGCCAGGCTGAGATAACTCATGTATTGGATCTCGCCGGAAACCGCGCGCACACCGAGCGCCTCGTGAATGCCCTGAATGCCAGCCTCGGCGATACCTGCGGCACGTTCCGCCACCTCGCTGCGTTGGATGCTCTCCTCGGAACCCGCGCCGACGAGAATGACGTTGTGCTCCGAGCCGGAGGCGGCGAGCACGCGCTTCATGCCGCGGTTGATGGCGACCGCGGCCATCACCAGCAGCACCACCGCGGCACTGCCGCCGATGGTTTGCAGCAGCCTGGTCTTGGAGCGGAACAGATTCCGCACGGCATAACTGAAGGGCAGCATGGATTTTTAACTTCGGAGGTTTTTGACAATCGGCTGGGTCATCGCCTGGAACGCGGGCCACAGCGAGGCGAGGATACCTAACAGAAGCGCGGCCGCCACGCCGACGGAGATCACCGCGGCGTCCGGGCGGATGGCGAGGGTCTGGCCTTCGTTGCCCATGGTGAAACTCTGCCAGCGGAGGAAGGCCGCGCCAAGGCCGACACCTAACAGACCACCCGCAAGACCGAGCATGCCGCCCTCACTGAGGACCAGCCAGCCGATCGCCCTGCCGGGATAGCCGAGCGTGCGCAGCACGGCGTGCTCCTTCACACGGCCGCGCACGACGAGCAACAGCGCGTTGGCGATGAGCCCGGCGACGGCGATCACCGCGCCGAGACCCAACCAACGGGTGAAGCCGATCAGTTCGATCAATTCGGAGGCGGTTTCGGCGAAGAAGGCTTTTTCCGGACGTGTGTCGGTGGGTTCCTGGCCGGAGCGGAAGAGTTCATCGATGGCGGCAGCTACCGGAGCGAGTTGCTTTGAATCATTGACGCGCACGTTGAACTGCGTGACCACCCCGAGGCCGGCGCGCGAGGCTTGTTGGAGGAACGGCAGTTTCACATAAGCCACGTTGTTGTCCTGCGCGAAGGGCGAGCGGATGATGCCGGAAACCGTGACCGTCACTCCGGCGGCATCGAAACGATCGCCCGGTTTGAGTTTCCGCCGCTGGGCGAAGACTTCGCCTAACAACGCTCCGTCATCGCGTTTTTTCCAGGCGTCTTCGCTGCCATCGATGATTTCGATTTCCGGCGCGAACTTCCGCAACAGTACATCAGGCACACCGCGAAAGGTGACCACATCCAGCGAGGCACCGCAGTTGTTGACGACGATTTGCACGGGCACCACTTCGCGGACACCATCGATGCGGCGGATTTCATCGGCATAGTGCTCGGGCAAACGGCTGGCGGACGGGCAGAAGCGGTTCTGACGATAGACCACCAGCGTGGTGTCCGCCGCACTCGCCTCGGTGGCTTTGGCAAGCGAGTGCTGAAGCGTTTCCACCGCCGTGAAGAGAAACATGCCGGAGGCCACGCCGAAGATGGTCAGCAGCGAACGCACGCGATGGCGCACGATCTGAAGCCACGCGAGCTTGAGCAGGTTGAGGGCGGGATTCATGCGTGCAGGTTTTCCAACAGTTGACCTTTTTCGAGATGCAACGTGCGGTCGGCGGCGGCGGCGGCTTTTGCATCGTGGGTGACCATGACGATGGTCTTTTCAAACTCCGCGGCGAGCTGGCGCAGCAGTTCGAGAATGCGCGTGGCGGAGTCGCGGTCAAGGTCGCCGGTCGGTTCGTCGGCAACGAGGATTTCCGGATCGGCGACGATGGCGCGGGCGATGGCGACGCGTTGTTCCTGGCCGCCTGAGAGTTCGGACGGCGTGTGATGCATGCGGTCACTGAGGGCGACCAGTGAAAGCGCGTTCTCCACCCGCTCGTGGCGCTCGCGTTTCGACATGTGGGATAGCAGCAAGGGCAGCTCGACGTTCTCAAAGGCTGTTAGAACGGGCACGAGGTGATAGAGTTGGAAAATGTAACCGACGTGTTTGGCGCGCCAGCGGGTGAGCTCGGAGCGGGAGAGCTTGGCGATCTCGGTGCCGGCGATGATGAGCGATCCGCTCGTGGGCGAATCGATGCCGGAGAGCAGGTTGAGCAGCGTGGTTTTGCCCGAGCCCGACGGTCCCATCAGCGCGAGAAACTCGCCTTTGGGCACATCGAGGTCGAGGGCTTCAAGCGGAGTGACCACGGTGCTGCCCTTGTGGTAGCTTTTGGATAGCCCGCGGCATTGGATCATGGGTGGTGTCATGGTTGTTTGAGAGTGGGATTGACTCGTTGGCGCTCGCGCAAGCCCTGCGGGGAAAGCACGACCAACTCGCCGGGACGCAGGCCACTGGTGATGCGGATGAAGCCATCGCGGGTTTCCGTGGACGCCTGCACTTCACGCCTGGTGACGCGCTGTGACTCGGGATCGCAGACCCACGCAGCGCCGTCTGTGAGAGCGTTTTCCGGCATCCACACCGCGAGCGATCCGGAACTGGTTCCAACTGCGGAGGTGTTTCCGAAAAACTCGACGCGGCAGAGCATTTCCGGGCGCAGCGAGTCGATGGGATCGACGATGCGGACTTTCGCCTGGAGCGTGTTGCGCTGGACGTCCGCCTCGCCGGTGATGCGGGTGACTTCGCCGGTGAATACACGGTCGGGCAAGAGGCTGCAGCGGATCTTCGCCGGCTGCCCGACACTGAGTCCCGCGGCATCAGCGAGCGGCACATCGACGCGGACCTGCAGTTTGTCCGGTTGATAGAGAATAGCGACCGTCGAGCTCTCGAGATCGTCCATGGCGAGCATCTTCTTCTGCCCCGGCATGGCGATGAGGCGCAGCACGCGGCCATCGATGGTTGAAACAATACGGGTGCGCTCAAGTGCCAGTTTCGCCTGATCCACCCGGACGGCAGCGGCTGAGATTTCCGCCTCGCGGACCTTGGTTTCGAGTTCGAGCCGTGCGATGTCCGCCTCGGCCTCGCCGCTTAGAGCCTCCGCGGCGAGTGACTGCAATCGCTCCCGGTCATGGCGCAGGCGGGCGGAGATCACATCGGATTCCGGCACGGTGCCCTTCGGGAGTTTTGAGAGTCGCAGATGCTGGTCCGCGGCGTCCTCCTGCAGGGTGAGCGCGGCCTGATGGACGGCCCTAACCGATTCGAGCTTTTTGCGGGCGGAGGTGATGGACGCGATCTGGGAGTCACGCGCGGCGATCAGCGTCCTTTGGTTTTCCTCGGCAGCGGCCAAGGCCAGACGGCTGTCATCATCGACCAAGGTTGCGAGAGTTTCACCCTTTTTCACGAACTGCCCTTCCAACACAAGGACTTCGTCGATCACGCCATCGATGAGCGCGGTGGCTTTGATGGGCAGTGGATCGGGTTCGATCCATCCGCTGGCTTGGAACATCATATTGCCGGTGGCTTTGGGAGATGGGTTCGCGTCATTCTGATCCGAGGTGGCGAGAACCGTTGCAACCTCCACCTCCGGAGCGGGTAGCAGGCGGTCCTTGAACAAAGCGAGAAACAACACCGCGAAACCAGCGACAATGGCCGCGGGAATCAGCCATGATGGCATGCGTCGCGGCGGATGATGCGAGGCATCATCCGCAGGACGGGTCAGGGATTGGAGTGACGGCGCGGGTTTCATGGGTGGTGGTTTCGTGGCTGGTGTGACGGCTTCAAACCGCCACTTCGATTATTCATCGTCGCCGCAGGCGCAGCGCCATTCGGGGCTTTTGCAGGGAGCGCAATTTTTGGTGTCGTAGTGGAGGCGGGCGGTGATGGTTTTGGCATCCGGGCTTTCCTTGTATTGCAGGATGAGCCAATCGCCTACACCGGGTACCGGCAGAGTGAAACCATCGGCAGACTTGGTGACTTCGAGTTTCACCGGTTTCGAACGAGTGCCGGCAGTGGCGGCTAGTGACCGTGCATCGACCTTCACGGGCTTCATATCCTTGTCGAGCAGGGCGATATGGAGCTTGCCGTCCTTTTCGGTGACTTCGCCGTGCATGATTTCATCGGTGCTGAATTCGAGAATACGGCCTTTGTTGGGGCCGAGTTCGATTCCTTCGTGGGCGAATGCAAGTCCAGCGGTGGCGGCCAGCAACAGTGTGGTCAGTGTCTTTTTCATGTGTTGTATTGGTATTGGTTTGAATTTCTAACGGGCGGCTGGCGCATCCAACCTGAGAGCTTTTTCCGCCGCCTTCCTGCCGATCAGGAAGAAGACTGCGGGAGTGACGACGAGGTCGAGAAGTGTCGAGGAAACCAAGCCGCCAACGATGGCCACAGCCACCGGATGGAGGATTTCCTTGCCGGGTTCGCCGGGCGCGAGCACCAGCGGAATAAGCGCGATGCCCGCAGAGAGCGCGGTCATCAGCACCGGCACCAAACGTTCCAAGGTGCCGCGCGTGATGAGCGCGATGCCGAAGACCTCGCCCTCATGGCGCATCAGATGCAGGTAGTGGGAAATCATCATGATGCCATTGCGCGCGGCCACCCCACCGACGGCGATGAAACCCACCAGTGTGGCGATGCTGATGTTGTCGATCCTCCACCAGGTGAAGACGATCGCGCCGGCGAGCGCGAGCGGCAGGTTGAGCATGACCTGCAACGCGAGTGAAACGCTGCGGAAGTATCCAGTAAGGAGCATGATGATGACGCCGACCACGATGCCGAAGAAAACCAGGATGCGCTGCGACGCCTGCTTGCGGGCGAGGTATTCGCCTTCGAAACGAAGCGTGTATCCCGGTGGCAGGACGACATTTGCGGCGACGGCCTGTTGCCATTGGTTCACCAGCGACTCAAGGTCCCGCTCGCGGGTGTTGGCACCGATGACAATGCGCCGCTGGCCGTTCTCGCGGTTGATGACGTTCGGCCCGCTGACTTCATGCACGTTGGCAACGAGTGAGAGCGGGAGATGGCGGCCGTCCGGCGTTTCCACCAGCAGCTCGCTGATGCGTTCCGGCCATGTGCGCCAGCTTTCAGGCAGGCGCATGACGAGATCGACGGTGGCCTCCCCTTCGCGGAGTTCGCCGAGGAGTTCGCCGCCGAGCACCTTGGAAACCTGCTCGTTGATCCCGCCCGGCGCGAGGCCCTCGGCGCGCGCACGCTCGCGGTTCACCTCGATGCGGATCTGGGGGATGGAGACCTGGGCTTCCAGATTGACGTCTGTTAGACCTGCAACATCCGCGCCGGCCTCTTTGACACGGGCTCCGAGACGGCGCAGGGTGTCGAGGTCCGGACCGTGGATCTTGACGGCGATCTTGGCGGAAACGCCGCTGAGCATGTGGCTGAGGCGGTGGCTGATCGGTTGGCCCACATTGACGAAGGTTCCGGGAATGGTGGAAAGCCTTTCGCGGATCTCCGCAAACACCATTTCGCGCGGGCGGCCCTGTCCGTGGTGGAATTCCACGTCGAACTCGTTGACGGAAACCGGCATGACATGGTCATCGCGCTCGGCGCGTCCGGCGCGGCGGCCCACGGATTTCACCTCTGGAATCCCAAGCAGCAGCTCGACCGCCTTTTTTCCCACTTCGTTGGATTGCCTGAGCGAGCTTCCCGGCGCGCTGGCAAACGAGATGGTGGCGCTGCCTTCGTTGAACGATGGCAGGAACTCCTTGCCCATGCCCGGGTAAAGCATGGCCGCGCCCGCCACCAGCACCAGCACGACGGCGATCACCGCCAGCGGAGCGCCGAATGCGGCGCGCAGGAAGGTGGCGCGGGTGACCGCCTTGAGCGCCCTGACAAGCGGACCGTCGCGGTGCTCCCTTCCTTCCTTCGGCCGCAGCAAAAACGAACAAAGCACCGGAATCACCGTCAGCGAGACAAGAAACGAGGCGATCATGCTGACGATGGTGGCGATGGCGATGGGGCGGAACAAACGGCCTTCGAGACCGGCAAGACCGAGCAACGGGACAAACACCAGCACGATGAGCACGGTGGCATAGAGGATGCTGGAGCGCACCTCGCTGGAAGCGGCCGCGATGACTTCGATCCGTGGTTTCGGGGTCGGCAACGCGGCGTTCTCCCGCAGGCGGCGGAAGACGTTCTCCACATCCACAATGGCGTCATCCACCACCATGCCGATGGCCACGGCGATGCCGCCGAGCGTCATGCTGTTCACGCTGGTGCCAAACCACCGGAAGGTGAGCAGCGTGATGGCGAAGGACAGCGGAATGGCTGTTAGAGTGATGAAGGTGGTGCGCAGGTTCAGCAGGAACAGAAAGAGGACGACCGTCACCATGATGGCCCCGTCACGGATCGCCTCCTTGAGATTGCCGATGGCGTTTACGATAAAGTCGCCCTGTCGGAAAAGCACGTCGGCCTCCACTCCCCCGGGCAGGCTGGGGCGGAGTTTCTCGAGCGCCCGCTCGATTTCCGCCGTGAGCTTGAGCGTGTCGAAACCGGGGGCCTTGTCGATGCTGAGGATGACGCCCGCGGTTTCTCCGGTTTCCCCGGCGAGGGCGATGGCGGCATCGCCGCGCATCGGGGCGACGCCGAATTTGACCTCCGCGACATCGCCGATGGTCACGATGCGGCCGCCGTCGCGCCTGATGATCGAGGATGCGATGTCCGCGGGATCGGCGGTCATGGCGAGGTTGCGCACCATGATTTCACGCGGACCGGATTGCAGGTATCCGCTGGTGGCGTTTCCGGTGGCAAGCGAGACGGCCTTGGCCAGTTCCTCCAGGGTGACGCCCTCGGCCATGAGCCTAACAGGGTCCGGCTCGACATGGACCTGTTTGACGCCGCCGCCGATGGCGAGCACTTCGGCCACGCCGGGGATGCTTTGCAGGCGGCGGGCGACGCTGCGTTCCGCAAGCGTGCGCAGGTCCATGGGTGCCATCGAGCCATCCATCGATCTCAGGCCGACGAGCAGGATCTCGCCCATCAGCGAGGAAACGGGCGTCATCCCGGAGCGGGTTCCCGCAGGGAACCGCACGGTCTGCATGCGCTCCTGCACGAGTTGCCGCGCTTTGTAGATGTCCGTTCCCCAGGAAAACTCCACAAACACCAGTGACAGGCCGACATCGGAATTCGAGCGCAGGCGGTCGAGCCCGCCGACGCCTAACAGCGCGTTCTCCAGCGGCCGGGTGACGAGGGTTTCCACTTCCTCGGGAGCGAGCCCCGGCGCTTCTGTTAGAATAGTGACCGTGGGCTTCGTCATGTCCGGCAGCACCTCGACGGGCAGCTCGGTGGCGGTGCGGATGCCGAGCACCAGCACCAGCAGCGCGGCGGCGATGACCAGCGCGCGGTGCCTGAGCGAAAAGCGGATGAGATGGTCGAGCATGGCGGTCAGGCTTTGGCGCGGGCGCGCAGGACGAAGGGCGAGGCAAGCAACATCAGGAACAGCACGCCGCAGGCGATTGAGAGGAACAGGACGAGCGGCCCGCCGGAGCCATGCGTGTGGCCGTGATCATGGCCCGCCTCTGCAGCGGCGATTTGTTCCGCGGTCATCTCCGTTCCATCCTCGTTGTGCGGGTGGCCGTGCGCGGCATCGAGTGCTTCCTTGAGCGAGGCGTTGCCCTTGCCCGCGAAGGCCAGCGCGTATGCGCCTTGCGTGACCACTTCGTCGCCGGGAAACAGGCCGGAGGTGATTTCCACCCGCTCGCCACTCATTTCACCGACGGTGACCGGCACGCGGACGAAGGCGTTTTCCAGTTCGTAATCCTTAATGAAGACAAAACGGTTCGAGTGATCGCCCTGCAGCGCGTCGCGCGGGATGCCGAGCACCCCTTCGCGTTTTGATGCGAGGAGTGAAACTTCGGCCCGCATGCCGGGGCGGAGTTGGTTGCCGGGGTTGGGCAGCTCGAAGATGGCATCGATGGTGCCCTTGGCGGGATCCGCGTCCACTCCAAGCTGGAGGTATTCCGCCTCGCGCAGATCATTTCCAAGAGCCGGAATGCGGACCCGGGCGGTCAGGCCCTGCTTGAGGATGGATGCCTGGTTTTGCGGGACCTTGGCGAGCACCCATACTTTGGTCAGATCGTGGATGACCATCAACTCCTTGTCCGGCTCGACGGGTGCTCCGGGGTGAACCTGCGAGCTGATGACAAGACCGCCGGCGGATGCCTTCAGTTCGATTGTGGGGGGTGGACTTCCGGGCTGCCGGCTTTCGATGCGTGCGATCACCTCGTCCTTGCTGACAAAATCGCCCTTGTGGGCAAGCACCTCGATTGCGCGCCCGGCGACACGGCTTGATAGAACCGAGTGGCTGGCACAGGTGTGCTCGATTTCACCGAGCACGAAAAGCGTGCGCTCGAAGTCGCCCTCCTCCGCCTGTGCGGTCTGGATGTCGAGGTTGCTCACGCCGGTCTCATCGAGGACGACGGTGTTTTCGTTGCGTGGAGCTTCGGCCGCCGCGTTGAGTGTGAACCAAGCGAGCAAGATGGATATTCGGAAATTCATGGTTTGAGAGTGGATGGATGATTTGGCATGGCGGTTAAAAACCGCCGCCACGGGCAGTTTCGTGACGGACGCGGGCGAGGTGGAATTCGCGCAGGGCGTCGAGCCGCGCGACGGATAATTGGAGACGTTTCTCCCGGGCGCGCAGGACCGACTGAATTTCGCTTTGACCATTTCGATAGGCGGTTTCCGCAAGGGTGGATTGTTCTTCGGCGAGTGGCAGGAGCGTCTCGTTGATTTCGCGGATCATATGCGCCCATTCGGTCATTTCGGCGAGTGCACCTTCGGCCTCCAAGCGGATGTTCCTTTCAAGAGCTGAAACTTCCGTTTCCTTGCGTTCGCTTCTTGCCGTGGCTTCTTGGATGGCTCCTTCATTGTTGTTCCAGAACGGCAGCGGGATCTTGAAACGCAGTCCGATGATCGCCTCGTTGTCATATCCATTCGGCGCGTCTTCGGTACGTTCCGCCGCCGCGAACAAGCCGCCCTCGACATCGTCGTAGCGACGCACTTGTTCAAGCACCACCCCCTGTGCTGCGGCTTGCGCATCGAGCTTGGCAACCTGGAAATCCGGCCGCTGTGACGGATCCAGCGTGGCTGTCGGCAGCCTGGGTTCGGGCAGCGAACCGCTCACGCTGAGTGATTCGCCGGAGCGCATGCCGAGCAGAGGTTTCAGCACGCCAAGCAAGGCGGCTTCCGCGGCATCGAGTTGGCGGATCTCCATGGAAAGGCTCGTGGCTTCGAGTTTCGCCTGTCCCGCATCGATCACCGAACCTTCTCCCTTCGATGCAATTTCTGCTAGAAATGCGGCGAACTCTTTCGACAACGCGACCTGTTGCGTCAGCAGTTCGCGGCGCTGGCGGGTGGCCAGCACTTTCACCACCGCTTCACGGGCGCTCGCGGCGAGACGGCGCTCCACCTCACGCACCTCCGCCTCGGCGGCCTGCACGGCGGTAGTGGAGAGCTCCTTTTCCAGCCACAGCCGGCCGGTCACCGGAAAGCGCTGGGCAAAGCCGATTTCGAGCCTGCCTTCGCGGAAATCGGAATTCGATTCGAAGGCGGTTTCGAGTTGCGGGTTTGCAAGGCGGCCCGACTGGTTCATGCGCCCGACAGCCTCCTGGATGCGCAGCCGCGCGGCGGCGAGATCCGGGTTTTGCGAGCGGATGCGGTCGCCGACGGATGTGAGTGTGACAACGACGGATTCGGCCTGCAGTGGGGCTGTTAGCAAGGCGCAAATCAGCCAGAAACGGATGATGGCATGAGACATGAAATGGATGGACTGGTTGATTTCCAGAAACCTCCTGAAACGGAGGATTCACAAAAGTGGCACGAGTCATCGATGACTCGCGCGATGGAACGCCGGCCCAACGCGGGCACGACGGAGCGTCAGAAATGGCTCAAATCAACGGCGGCTTGTCCTCGCTGAGAAACGGCCCGTCGGGCGCGGTTTCGCGTTCATGACGCAGGCGGCCAATGCTGAGGCACGGCACCCGCAAGCGGACTAGCGGGTCGCCAACATCCGCCAACGGCATGGCGTGACAGAAACAACTGTGGCCGTGGTGATCCAGCGGACAATTCTTGTCATGCTCCGGATCACAGGGTTTGCCGGGATCATGATGATGATCGGATTCCCCGTGTTCGTGCATGGCGGCGAGCACCTCGCAGGGGTCCGCCGCAAGAGCGCGGCCCTGCAAGCCGGCGCACAGGCCAAGCAGCAGCAAACATGTGAGAATCCACCTCATCGGCGCGCGCACCATCGATGCGAAACCACGAGGCGACAAGGAAATTTACCGGACAGGCAGCCACCCGCTGGCGGCTCAGATCACAGCATGGATGCCGATCTGGTGTTGGTGGCAGAGTACGGCGACGCGCGCCTTTTCCAGCAAGAGCGTCTTGTCCGCCTCGATGGCGATGCCTGTGACTCCGGCCGCGGCGCAGGTCTCGATGGTCTGCGGGCCGATGACCGGCACATCGAAGCGGAAGTCCTGGCCCGGCTTGGAAACCTTCACGAGCATCACATCCTTGCCACGGCCGAGTTCGCCGCCCCGGCGGATGCAGTGGTTGGTGCCCTCGAAGGCCTCCACGGCGAGCACCGTGCCATGGCGCACCACCACGCTCTGGCCGATGTCGAGAGCGCTGGTTTGCTTGGCGATGCGGAAGCCGAACTCCGCATCCGTGAGTTGGCGTTTCTTGAAATTCGGGCCGCAGACATGACCGGGCCCCGGCAGGTGATCTTCCAAGAACGTCGTCGCGTTGAGCACGGTGATGCCTTCCTTGGCGAGTTCGTCGGCGATCGCTCCAAAGAGCGTCTCCGCGTTGCGCTCCTTCACCCGGGCCAGGATCATCAGCACGCGCAGGTCCGGCCGCAGGTCGAAGAGATTTTTCGGGGAAATCTGGCCCATCATCACCGCCTCGGTGACGCCCTCGCGCTTGAAGAACTTGATCATCTTGCCGAGCTGGGCGACGCGGAACCACTCGATGGCGTCGGCTTCACCGGCCAATTCGGGTTTCGTCTCGCCGTGAAAGGCGGCGACGGCGAGTTTAACGCCGGGCGAGTTGCGCCGGGCGGCGGCAATGAAGGTTTCCGGATAAACTCCGCTGCCTGCGATGATTCCGATAATGCGGGACTGGGCCATGATTGGATGAAACCCGGACGCCCTGCGGAAAAGTGAAAGTAGCGGCTGTGGGACTCGAACCCACACTCGTTGGAACTCGATTTTGAGTCGAGCGCGTCTACCAATTCCGCCAAGCCGCCTTGGTGCGGCGCACTGTGGAGCCTCCCGCCGCGCAGGGCAAGCGGATTTCCGACAGCAGATTTCCGCCCTCCCTCAATCAGGCTGCCCGATGAACCGGCACTCTGCCGGGCTGGTCAAACTTTGGCTTTGCTAACAAAAATGCATCCAATCCTTCATTGCATCCCCCCGCTCTCCGTCATAGTTTGCATTTGTTATGAAAGCCATCGTGATATCCCTGTCATTCGCTGCGGTCCTGGCCGGTGCCGCGATTTGCGAAGAAGCCGTCAAAAGCAAACCCGAAATGTCGCCCGAAATGGCCGCAGTGCTGGCCAACGACCGGGCTTACGAGGCGGCTCATGCCAAGGGCGATGTCGCCGCGCTCGCCGCCTTGTTCACCGAGGACGCCCAATACACCTCTGACGACGGCCGGACCTTCAGTGGCCGCCCGGCCATCGAGGCCTGCCTGCGCGACGCGTTTCTCACCAACAAGGGCTCGAAGCTCACCATCCGCACGGACTCGGTGAAGGCGCTCTCTCCGGACGTGCTGGTGGAAAAAGGTGCGACCACCGTCATTTCCAAAACCGGAGAGGTGGCCGAGGCGCTCTTCACCGCCGTGCACGTCAAGAAGGACGGCGCGTGGAAGATCAGCGAGGTGGTGGAAACCCCGATGCAGGAAATCAGCGCCGGTGATCGTCTGGCGGAGCTGGCGTGGCTCATCGGCAGCTGGGAAGAGGCCGACAAGGCGGCCGGCGTGACCGTGCACAGCCGCTTCCAATGGGCGCGTGGCGGCAATTTCATCACCCGCGATGTCACGGTGAAGCGCGATGACGACCCAGTGCTCGAAGGTTGGCAGATCATCGCGTGGGACCCGGTGGAAGGCGGCATCCGCTCATGGACATTCGACGATGCCGGCGGCTATTCCGAAGGCCGCTGGACGAACGAGGGCCAGCGCTGGCTCTTGCGCGAAACTGGCTATGCCGCTGATGGCAGCCGCACCAGTGCCGACAACACGATCACCAAAGCCGATGACGATCGCTTCTACTGGGAGTCCGGCAACCGCACGTTGGACGGCGACCCCCAACCGGGCATCGGACGCATCGAGATCGAACGCGTGAAAGGAAAATAAGGCCATGCGCACGAAATTCGCATTCCTGCCAACCGTCGTGGCGATCATAGCCATGTTGATCCAAACCACACCCAATGCCGAAGCCCGCGGCGGTGGTCGTGGGGGTGGCGGCGGCGGCCGCGGCGGTGGCGGAGGTGGAGGAAGCTTCTCGCGCGGTGGCGGAGGTGGAGGGAGTTACTCGCGGCCATCAGGTGGTTCGGGTTACTCTCGCCCATCCGGCGGTTCGAACTATTCGCGCCCATCCGGCGGTTCAAGCTATTCGCGTCCCTCCACTGGAAGCGTCTCGCGTCCTTCAGGCGGCTCGGTTTCACGACCGTCCACCGGCAACATCTCCCGTCCCTCGACGGGTGCGGTTTCCCGCCCTTCCACTGGAGCCGTGAATCGGCCGAGCGCCGGGCGGGTTCCTTCTAACAATCTTCCATCCGGCGGCAGCCGTCCTTCATTGGGAAACAACGCCTCGCAGTTGCCATCGGGCATGAGCCGGCCAAGCGGCAGTGCAAACCGTCCGTCGCAACTGCCAGCCACCCGTCCGGGTGCCGGCGGCGCGACCACGCGTCCCGGCCGCGGCGATGTCGGCAATTTCCTCGGCATCAGTGCCGGGGCTGGCGCGGGTGCCGCGGCAGGAGGAGCGCTGGGCAACCGGCCAACCACGCTTCCCGCGGAACGTCCTGGTGTCGGTAATCGGCCATCGACACTTCCCGCCCAACGACCGCAGGAACGCCCCAATTGGAGCGAGCGCTCTCAAGGCCGCAACGAAAACTGGAACCAGCGCGTGGACAACCGCCACGAGTCATGGAACCAGCGGCAGGAAAACCGCGGCGACCGCCGCAATGATTTCCAACAGAACCGCGAGGACCGTTGGGACAACATCAACAATGCCCGCGAAGACCGCCAGAACTGGCGCGACCAGAACCGCGAGGATTGGCAGGACCACCGCGAGGACATGTGGGACTATCGTTTCGACCGTGCAGATGAAATCTGGGACAACTGCGGAGATTTCTACGACGATGTCTTCGACGACCATTGGTGGGGTGCCTGCGGTTGGGGCCATGTCGGCTACTATCCCGTGAATCCCTGGTGGTGGTGGAGACCCGTCACCTGGAGCGCGCTCACCAGCTTCGTTTATGTCTCATCACCTCCGGCCCCGGTCTATATCGACTACGGCACCACGGTGGTCCACGAGGGCGAGACGGTCTATGTGGACAACAAGCCCGTGCCTGCCGAGCAATACAACAAGCCGATCCAGGAACTCGCCACCAACGTCGAGCAACCGCCGCCACCCGCACCGCCCGAGGAGGGCGAGCAGGCCGAGTGGATGCCCTTGGGCGTCTTCGCGCTGGCCCAGGAGGAAAAGGGCGATCCTGTCATGTTCTTCCAACTCTCCGTCAGCCGCGATGGCAAAATCAGCGGGGGGTATGAAAGCACTCTAACAGGCGACCAGAAACCCGTGGCCGGCCTGGTGGACAAGCAAACGCAGAACGTGGCATGGCGCGTCGGTGACAACATCGAGACGGTGTTTGCCAGCACACTCGCCAACCTGACCCAGGACGTGAGCCCTGTGGCCATCCACTTCGGCAAGGACCGGGTGCAAAACTGGCTGCTCGTCCGCATGCCGGAGCCCCCGCCCGCCGACGCGCCGCCCAAGGCACCCGAGCTCAAGCGCGAGGTGCCGCCCGTCACGCCGATCCCGGTGAAAACCTCGCCGTGATCGTGCTTGTCATCCCCGTTGTCGAAACGATTCACTCGCCCCATGTCAGCCAACCTCACTTACGATCCCGCCACCCCACTCGCCGTACTCCACATCCGCGGCATTCTCAAACGTGCCGACATGGCCAATGTCGAAAATGAAATCGCGCAACGCATCGACGCCGGCGAGCGTCCGCGGGTGCTGGTGCTGCTCGAAAACTTCGGCGGCTGGCAGGCGGGCGAGGACTGGAACAACTTCGACTTCATGTTTTCCTACGGCGACAAGATCGCCAAAATGGCCATCGTCGGCGCGGGCATGAAGGAGTCCGAGGTGAAAGCCTTCACCGGCGCCGGACTGCGACCCACGCCGGTGAAGTTCTTCACGGTGGAGGAAACCGAAACCGCCCGCGCTTGGTTGTTGGAAGGCTGAGCGGTTGGGCGATTGCCTTGGGGAAATGAAGAACGAAAATTGACGGGATGGGTTCTGCCTGCTGCAATGCAGGCGGTAGATGTTCCTTCCGGTATTCATCGGTTTACTCTTCGCCTACAGTCTTGTTTCGGCCAGGCTTGAGAAGACTGTTGTTACCGCACCGATTGTTTTCACGCTGGCGGGCATCGCGATGTTTGCGGCGTTTCAGCCATCGGACCAGCGGATGAATGCCGGCGCTTTCCTCACGCTGGCGGAAATCGGGCTGGTGCTGTTGTTGTTCACCGATGCGAGCCGGACGGATCTCAGGATCCTGCGCAACATCCGCGCGCTACCCGCGCGACTGCTGAGCGCCGGCATGCTGCTCACCATCCTGTTAGGCGCACTGGCCGCGAAACTGGTTTTTCCACAACTCTCGTGGTGGGAGGCGGGGATTCTCTCCTCCATCCTCGCGCCCACCGATGCGGGGCTCGGCCAGACCATCGTCAACAGCCCGCTGGTGCCGATGCGCGTGCGCCAGGCGCTCAATGTGGAAGCCGGGCTCAACGACGGTCTTTCGGTGCCTTTTCTGCTGTTCTTCATCGCCATGGCCGCGGCGGAACTCGGCGACCCCAGCTTCGCCCGGTTCATCGGCGAACAACTCGGGCTCGGGATCGTGCTCGGTGCGGGCATCGGCCTCGCGGGCGGCTGGCTGTTGGAAAGCTCGCGCTGCCATGGATGGCTGGCGGAGTCGTTCCTGCAACTCGCGGTGGTGTCCCTGCCGGTGCTCTGCATGCTTGCCTCCGAACAGGTCGGCGCGAGCATGTTCATCGCCGCGTTTGTCTGCGGTCTCTGCGTGCAGGTGCCTTTCAAGCATGCGGGGAAACACAGCGTCGAGTTCACCGAAGAATGGGGGCAGATTCTCAACCTCGCGGTGTTCTTCCTCTTCGGCATGCTCATTGCCCGTGATTCCGGCGGCTTCGGCGTCGCACCTTTCATTTACGCATTGCTCAGCCTGACGGTCGTTCGCATGCTGCCAGTGGCGGTTTCACTCAACGGCAGCGGGCTCGACAAGACGACCGTCGCGTTCATGGGGTGGTTCGGGCCGCGCGGACTGGCCTCCATCGTGCTCGGCTTGGTCTATCTGGAGGAGGAGAAGCATCTCCCCGGCGAAGAAGTCACCCGCCTCGCGGTGATGGCCACCGTATTGCTCAGCATCTTCGCCCACGGCCTGAGCGCCAAACCCGGCATCCTCCTGCTAGCCCGCAAATCGCCTTCCTGAAAACCAACCCCAAGATATCATGAGCTACGACGACTGGCCTGACAACACGATGGACAACCGCCGCGATGCGGTCCGCAAAACCATCCGCCCCGCGACGCTGGAGGAACTCAAGACCCTCGGTGCAAAACGTTTCCCGATTGTCACCGATCCCTGGTGCGAACGCTTCAACGAGTTTCTCAAGCAGCATGCATCGGAGAAGTTCTATCGCGCCGAAACC
Organism: Verrucomicrobiaceae bacterium; assembly: GCA_003820635.1. Next base: position 30,852 of record RPOS01000029.1, read on the forward strand.
CATGAGGGCGCGGAGATCGTCTATTGCCGTGAGAGCGACAAGGGCGTCTGGTTCCTCCCCGGCAGCGGCATGGGCATCATCCAATCCAAGGGCCTGCAAATGCTCGCGGAAGTCGTGGACTCGCTGTGAAGCCGGTGCTGTGATAGGCGGGCTGGTCTGTCTGATGGATGCCTCACCAGCGACATTCGACTATGATCTGCAAAAAACTGCGCCATCTTCCAATTGCTGGCTGACTCGGATCTTCAGTCGATTCCACCATCCAGACGGTAGGATCACGCTGAAGCGCGGATCCGGCCACATTCAGAACCCACAGCCAACCCCCGGTTCAAACCATGAAAACTCCGCTCGCGTTCGTTTTGCCCATTTGCTGCCTGTTCGCGGCCTGCAGCGGAGACAAGCACTCCGCCGGGGATGGGTCGGGATTGACCGCCGTCGCCGTCAAGACTCAGGCCGCAACGAGCCAACCGCACATCGCCACCGAGGAGGTCGTCGGCACCGTGCGCTCGAAGTTACGTGCCGCCATCGAGGCAAAGGTCAGCGGGCGGGTCCTCGAATACACCGCCGTGCCCGGCCAAATGGTCAAGGCCGGCGACCTGTTAGCCACCCTTGATGCCCGCGAGGTCCAAGCCAGGGTGGATCAAGCGAAAGCGGTGCTCGATCAAGCGCGGCGCGACTTCGCCCGCCAGGAAAAACTCATCGTCACCAATGCGACCACCCGTCAGGAGTTCGATGCCGCCGAGGCGCGGGTCAAGGTGGGCGAGGCGGCCGTGAGCGAGGCGGAGACGATGATGAGTTATGCCCGAGTCACCGCGCCCTTCGATGGCGTGGTCACCCGCAAGCTCGCCGATGTGGGCGATCTCGCCATGCCGGGCAAACCCTTGCTCGAAATTGAAGCACCGACCGACCTGCGCTTCGAGGCGGATCTTCCCGAAGCGCTGCTCGGCAGCGTAAAACCCGGCGCGAAGATGAAAGTGAAGGTCGCCTCGGTGGCCGATCCGCTGGAAGCCGTTGTCAGCGAGATCGCACCGGTGGCGGACGCGGTGAGCCGCACGTTTCAGGTAAAGCTCGACCTGCCCGCCGCCGGGGGCCTGCGCACCGGACAATTCGGCCGCGTCTCGGTGCCGGTGGCGGAGGTGATGCGGTTGCTCGTGCCGCAATCCGCGGTGATGAAACGCGGGCAAATGGAGCTCGTGTTCGTCGTCAGGGATGGCAAGGCCGCGTTGCGTCTCGTCAAGACCGGCAAGACACTCAACGGTCAAGTCGAGATTCTATCAGGACTTGAAGAAGGCGAGCAGGTCGTCACCAGCGATCCCGCCACGCTTGCCGACGGGCAACCTGTGAGGACCGAGCCATGAACCCACCCCCATCGCATCTTGGCATCGCCGGGCGCATCGCCGCCACGTTCATCGACTCCAAGCTCACGCCGCTCGTCGTGATCGCCTCGGTGCTGTTAGGCGCGGCGGCCATCATCCTGCTGCCGCGCGAGGAGGAACCGCAGATCAAGGTGCCGATGATCGACGTGTTGGTCTCGATGCCCGGTTCCTCGGCCGGGGAAATCGAGGAACGCACCACGCGGCCGATGGAAAAACTGCTGTGGGAGATCCCCGGCGTGGAATACATCTACAGCACCTCGCGCGACAGCGAGAGCCTGGTCATCGTACGCTTCAAGGTGGGCGAGGATCCGGAAAAAAGTCTGGTGAAACTCACCGAGAAACTGCGCTCGAATTTCGACCGCATACCGATGGGCGTCACCCTGCCGCTCATCAAGCCGAAGAGCATCGACGACGTGCCGATCCTGGCACTCACCTTTCACAGCAAGCGCTATGATCACCTCACGCTGCGCCGTCTGGCCGCACAGGTGGACGATTCCGTCAAACAAGTGCCGCTGGTGGCCGAGACCAACCTGTTAGGCGGAGCCCGCCGCACGGTGCGTGTGCTGCTCGATCCGGTGAAGCTGGCCTCGCGCGATCTCAGCCCGGCCGGACTGGTGCCCATGCTCCAGCAGGCGAACCGCCAGTTCCGCTCCGGCGGCCTGACCACCGGCAACCACGAGGTGCTCATCGAAACCGGGGCTTTTCTGAAAACGGCGGCGGATGTCGGCAATGTCGTCATCGGCGTGTTCGGCGGGCGTCCCGTCTATCTGCGCGAGGTCGCGGAAATCCAGGACGGCGGCGAGGAGCCGTCGCAGTATGTGTTTCATGGAACCAAAGCCGGCGAGGAGCCCGCCGTCACGCTGAGCATCGCCAAGCGCCCGGGAGCCAACGCAATTTCCGTGGCTCATGACGTGTTGCGCAAGGTGGACCTGCTCAAGGGCACGATCATCCCCGCCGATGTCTCGGTGAGCGTCACGCGCAACTACGGCGAGACTGCCGCGGAGAAATCCAACGAGCTGCTGCTGCACATGGGCATCGCCGTGTTCAGCGTGGCCATCCTCATCTGGCTCACGCTCGGCTGGCGCGAGAGCGGCATCGTCGCGGTGGCCATCCCCGCCACGCTCGCGCTCACGCTGCTGGTCTTCTATCTTTATGGTTTCACGCTCAACCGCATCACGCTCTTCGCGCTGATCTTCAGCATCGGCATCCTCGTCGATGACGCCATCGTGGTGGTGGAAAACATCGTGCGCCATTTCCACCTGCCGCAGAACAAGGGACGGAGTTGGTCCGCCATCGCGGTGGAGGCGGTAGGTGAGGTTGGCAATCCTACCATCCTCGCCACCTTCGCGGTGATCGCCGCGGTGTTGCCGATGGCCTTCGTCGGCGGCTTGATGGGTCCCTACATGCGGCCGATCCCGATCGGTGCGAGCGCGGCGATGTTCTGGTCGCTGCTGATCGCGTTCATCGTCACACCATGGGCATCGATCCGCATCCTGCGCTGGGGCGGGAAATATTCCAAACTCACAGAGGGAACGGCTTCCGCCGCAGACCTCGCGCATCATCAGGCCAGCGAGCATCCGGAGGATTTCTTCACCAAACTCTATCGCCGTGTGATGGGTCCGCTCATCCATCACAGCGGCTGGCGCTGGATCTTCCTTGGTGGCATCACCGCGTTGCTGTTCGGCGCGATGGCCACCGTTGGCATCGGCTGGGTGAAGGTGAAAATGCTGCCCTTCGATAACAAGAGTGAATTCCAGGTGATCCTCAACATGCCGGAGGGATCGTCGCTGGAGCAAACCGCCGCGGTGGCGCGTGAGATGGCCGCCGCCATTCGCAGCGATCCGGAGGTCACCGACTATCAGGTTTATGCCGGTGTGGCATCGCCCTATAACTTCAACGGCCTGGTGCGCCATTACTTCATGCGCCGTGGCGCGAACGTCGCCGACATCC
>RPOS01000030.1 GCA_003820635.1 Verrucomicrobiaceae bacterium
CTCCGCAGCTTGCTCCGCATCTTTCTTCTTCGAATCAGATTTCCCGCTGGCAGGCGGCTTGGAGGACTCTCGAGTCTGTTTGCTCCCGCTCTGAGGTTTTGCATTTTCAGCGGGCCTCACTGGAGCGGTTCTCTCAGGTTGGCGGGGTTGCGGTTGTGTTCTGCGCTCCGGTTCCCTGGCTTCGGGTTGCTGCTCCGGCCGGGATTCCCTTTGCGGCCTTTCCGCGCCACGCGTGGGTTCGGCTTGCTGTTTTTTCGTTTGAGGTTCCGCCTCTCGCCGGGACGGCGGGGGCTGTTCTTTTTTCTCGAGAGGGGCGGCCTCCCTGCGTTCAGTCTTCGGTTGCTCCACTTTCCGCTCGGATGCACGTGGTTCCTGTTGGCGCCTGGGTTCGGGCCTTGGCTTGTCCGCGTCCGGCTGGCGCTCAGGCTTGCGTGTTTTCGGTTCGACCGCGGCCGGGGCCTGCTGCCGTTTGGGCGGAGCTTCTTTGGACGCCAACTTGTCCGGCGCCTTCCCAACGATTGGCGATTTTGGCAGCCTCACTTTTGTCGGCATGATTTCGCGCTCTGTTTTCCCTGTTGTGATGTTCACTCCATCGGCTTCCAGCGACCGCCGCTGGTCACGGGTTTTACGCACTTCCCGCCCGAGCCTGGCCAGTTTCTCTTTTTCATTATTGGGCACGGGCTGAAGCCGCATCGGGCTGTCTTCCCGTTTGGCCAATTCTTCAAGCGGGGCGGCCATCATCAGACGATTGCGTGTGACCTCGGGCGAATCCGTTATGAGCCTCTGCTGGTCGGCCCAAGTGCGCGGCGGACGCGCGGATTCGTGATCGCGACGATAATCATAGGACTCTTGATAGCGGCGATCCCAATCCTGGTCCTGCCGATGCGTCCAACGCTGGTAGGAATACACCGGATCATAGCCGTGGCGGCTGGATTGGTAAGCATAAGGCGAATAATACCCGCTGTCCCGGTATCTCCTGTCGTAATAGTCGCCGTAGTAGTAGTGATGATAGTTCGGCCTCAGGAACAGGTGATCCATCAAGGCCACCAGACCGATGGCAATCACCGGCGAGTAGTAATATCCCGGACGCGAATAGTATCCCGATTGGAAGTAAACCGGAGCATAAAGAACGCCCCGCCGGTCAAAGCTGTAGTCCCAGTAACCATCCACAAAGACATAACCCCGTGGTGTCCACACATAGTGGGCGGGAATCCAATCCCAATCAGAACGCCCTTGGGCCCAGTATCCGGGCCTCCATGCGTAGCGCTCCTGCTGCCACATCCAGTTTCCCGGCGTCCAGCCGTAGTCACGCGACGGAGCAGCCACATTGGGGCCCGCTTCCACGGTCACGGGAGGTCTTGGCAGATAGGTGGTTTCCTGGATCGAGGAATCGGCCCAGTATCCGGATGTCCACTGGTATCCTTCTCCGCTTGTGGCCCAATAGCCGGTCGTCCATTGGCGGCCGGGCGGCAGGGCACGCCATGTGCCGCTGATCCAGAGATAGTCGCTCCGCTCGTCATCCCAGCCCCAATAACCGGGAATCCAAGTGATATTGTCACCCTCCGGACGGACTTCCGGCGGCAGTTCCTCGATGGTATCCGGCGGGGCTTTTTCCACAATGACCCCTGGTTCGGGATTGTAGCTGACGATTCCGGCGAACGCCTCATGCACCGGACCCCGGGTGAGCACTTGCGCTCCCTGGTCATCGATTGCCGACTCTTCCGCTTGTCCGGTTGCGATGGCGGTTCCGAGGCTGAGAAAGACTGCCTGAGCCGCCGCCATTCCAAACATTGAGATCCTGCGCATCGCGTCGCGTGGCTTCCTGTTCAGAAGTATTTCGAAGGGTTGATGTTTCATGATCGTGCGGTTTTTTGTGTGATGATCTCCGCCTACCACACGAATCACTCGCGTGGTGGCCTTGCATTTCGTATCCGTTTCGCCCGATCAGATTTTCCCAAGCACCAGCAGGATGATCAGAATGAGGAGGATCAGGCCCAGCGCTCCACTTGGGAAATAGCCCCAGCTCCGGCTATGCGGCCATGTGGGGATTGCTCCAATCAAAAGCAGAACGAGCACAACCAGCAGAATGGTTCCTATTGACATGATATTATTTTGTTTTCCGCATCCGATCCACCAACCCTGCTGTGGCAGGGTTTGACGCCCCTATTTGGATGGATCCAATAAGTTATGTGGGACGTATGAATCTCACATGACAATCCGTTGGAAACAATGGGGTGAAAACCCCACTGATTCACCGATGCGGAGACTCACGGCTTTGAAGAGCTGAAAATCGGCGGACACGATGGCGCCGGGGACAAGAGCATCGGCCTCGATCTCCGCTCAATCACCACCACATGGACTGCGGCGAATGCTTCATCATTGGTTGCAGCACTATGCCGGGACCACCTCAACCCCTATTGGCAAGCTCCCGCCTTTGCAAAAAATCGTAAATCTTTGCCGCGCCGAAAAGAAACAACGCCGGTGGTGCCAGCGCCGAAAGCACGCGGACCTGGGTGACAAGAATGGCGCGCACGGGAAGCCGATGCAGTAGATAGCCGACCGCGACAGCTCCGAGAACCGATGTCGTCGGGCAATTCCTAATCTGATTCTCGCAAGCCTGATAACGTTGGCGGATGCCTTGCCGCGCGTTGCACAACGAAACATGGACCATTCCCTCCACCGAAGATGATGCTGACGGATTATTTGATGAATCATTCATGGCTTACCATAATTTGAGGTTGCTGCCGACCCGGCCGATTCGTTTTGAAAACAAGTCAACGGCGCGGCCGGGCTTGAGGCGCTGCACTCGATTCATGGTTTTACCCATGCCATCCCGCGCCGATTCATATCCCTCGTGAACACGTTGCGACACTGGAGCGAGCGCGGAGCGAAGCGTCCCTCGCACGGCGACCAAAGGCTCTTCCACCAAATGCTTACTGAACGTCGGCTTGCGCCTGGCATTCATGATGAGATAGCCGATGGCCGCGCCGATGGCGATGGCACCGATGACAACGGGCACGGGATTGCGACGCACATACTGCTTGGAGGCCGCCAGCGTGTCGCCGGCTTTCAGCGCCGCTGAATGATAGATGTCCTTGGCCGTGCCTCTGGCGCGGCGGGCCGCGTTCCTGGTGGTGTCGACGACATCCTCGGTCAGATCTTCGACGTCATTGGTAACGTCCTTTGCGATGGCTGCGGCTCTTTGGGCCGTTTCCCTGGCGCCGTCAGCAGCCTTACGGGCAATTTCCATTGCGGCCTCAGGCAGCTGATTCATAGGTGGTGTAAAGTGGATGCCGGTGCTCACGTTTTGGGGGTGGTTGATTTGTTTGTTGAAGCGCATCTTTTTTCCTTTGTGTTTAAGGATGATGCGCGCCGCGGCAATCCTCCGCCATGGGGTGAAACCCCACTGCGGAGACAAATTTGTATCCGCGGCCCGGATCTCACAGGGAAAAGTAGGGATACACCCCATGGCGCTCCCGGTGCCAGCGATCCATCTTCCGCTTGCAAGGACGGACATGCGTGCCGATCCGGATAACCAATAACCAAATAGCATATCATGAAAACAAAACACCTGACCCATACCGTGCTGCTTATTTCCATGGCGGCACTCACACCAGCCGTAATCGCCCAAAACGATAAGACTGACAAACCCGTGATGGAAGAGAAGGCCACCGTGCAACCCGGCTCATTAACCACGGTCATCGCCGACAGCGCTTCATTCTCCACTCTCACGAAAGCCCTCAAGGCGGCTGATCTTGATATAACCCTTGGTGCCAAGGGTGACTTCACGGTGTTCGCGCCAACGGACGAGGCATTCGGCAAACTTCCACCTGAAACGCTCACCAAGCTGCTGCTTCCCGGGAACAAGGAAAAACTCCGCATGCTCCTGCTTTATCATGTAGTCGCCGGCAGAATGCTCGCCGCGGACCTGATCGACGGCGACGTGAAAACCGTCAATGGCGAGAAATTGAAAATCGATGTTTCGACCGACAAGATCGAAGTCGATGGCAACAAGGTATTCAGCCCCGATGTCACCGCCACCAATGGCGTCATGCATAGCATCGGCAAGGTTCTGGTTCCTAAATCGCTTGATGGATTCGCAGGTCTCAAAAACTGAAGACCGACATTTCTCCCCCTGAAAACCGACGTCTGCGGTTCGCCGCAGGCGTCTCTTCGCATGTGCATGCCACATCACACGCATTTGCTTCATGACGCGGGAATCTCAACTTGCACCGTGGTGGGACCGCCGGGCGCGGAGTTCAATTGGAACGTGCCGCCGATCATCTCGACACGCTCCCGCATGCCGATCAGGCCGAGCCGGTTGTTCTTTCTCGAGCCCGCTTTACCGCTGACCTGAAAGCCATGTCCGTTGTCGGTGATGGTCATCCGGATGACGTCATCCAGAGTCTCGATGCTGACTTCCACACGACTGGCTCCGGCGTGACGTGCGACATTGGTGAGCGCTTCCTGGGCGATGCGGTAGAGCACCGTGCGCACCATGCTGGTCGACTGGTCGATCTTCGCGAACGCCTTCAGGCTGACCCGGATTCCGGTGTCCGCCATGAATTGCTTCATGTGCACTTGAAGCGCCGGGATCAACCCCAGGTCATCGAGCATGGTAGGGCGCATCTCACGGGCGAAATCATGGATGATTTTCACCGCCTTCTCCACCAGCATCTGGGTGCGGGAAATCTGCTGCTGGAGGGTTTCTGGAGCAGCGACGCCCTGGGCCAGCACCGCAAGATGGACATTGATGCCCACCAGGGACTGGGCGATGACATCGTGCAACTCGCGGCTGATGCGCTTCCGCTCCTCCTCCTGGACGTGCAGGATCCGGTGGGAAAGCTCGCGCAACTGTTTCTGCTGCAAGCGCGATTGCCTGAGGAGACGGCTTTGTTCCTTGCGATTCGCACGCAGGTCCTCCTCGATGACCTTTCTGCGGGCGATTTCCAGATTCAATTTCACATTCCGGAGTGTCATGTCCTCCGCCAGCTTGCGCACCGTGATGTCGCGGATGTTGCATTGGATCACCGGCTGGCCGTCTTCATGATAAAGATTGGCGACCACCTCGACTTCCTGATGGCGTCCCGCCTGGTTTTTCAGCGGCAGATCCTCATAGCGCACCTCGTGGCTTCTTTTCAGCTTGCGGAACATTGCCTGACTTGCGTTCTCATCCTTGAGCAATCCGATTTCAAACAATTCCTTGCCAATCAACTGGTCGCGCGGATAACCCAGCAGCCGTGTCATGAAAGGATTGGCATCGATGATCTTGCGGGTGCCTGGATCGATGAGAAGGACGCCATCATGCGCCGCTTCAAAAAGACGGCGGTAGCGGATTTCCGAGACACGCATTTCCTCCAGCGCCTGTCTGCGCCCGGTGATGTCCAGAATCATGGCGCTGCATTCCAAGCCGTTGGGGCAGCGCCGGGCTTCGATCGTGAAGATACGGGTCGCAAGGGTCGCGTCGGCCAGTTCGAACTCCCCGGATTGTTTGGTTTCAGTCGCGAATACCTGCTTCAAAAAGACCTTGAACCCGGTGCGCTGACCAGCAGCCACAAGCATGCTGAAGGTGCGGCCGATCAGGCTCGAGCGTTCGATGCCGACCATGGTGGCGCCGGTTAGATTCGCGAGACGAATGATGCCGTTGGCGGTAAGGGTGAAGTAACCGACCGGCGCGAAGTCGTAGAGTTCGGTGTATTTATCCAGCAGGGCTTCCGACTCGTCGCGCGCGATGCGGAGTTCAATATTCTGCATTTCCAGTTCGATCTGATGGGCCTCCAGTTCGTGGAGCGTTTGACGCGCGTCGGCATCAACAAGCTTTGTTGCCGGTTTTACGGCGAGTTTTTCCGCACGGCGGCGCAACGCGGCGGGACTTTCCTCGATCTTGGACTTTCCGGGCATGGTCTGATCAGTTTTTACGCGGCTTCACGGTGACGCTTCGCGTTCGCTTGCGCTCGGCCTTCAATTCAATCTTGGCCTTATCCAACTCCGTGGATTTCCCTGCCAGGCGGTTTTCCAGGGCGAGCTGCATCTCCTGCGGTCTCGCTTCCAGTTCCTTGGCCTCGGTGATGCCCCAATAGGAAATCACGACACCATCGATGCAGTCGTCCAGCGTGCGGTAAGGCATGAGCCCCTTGCGGGTGGGATCCAGATGCTGGACGATCACAAAGGCCATGCCACATCCCGCCGGGACATGCGCCATGAATTGTTCCAGCGCCTCGAAGCCGCATGCGGACGCGCCGATGCCGATGATCGGGAATGAAACCGCCTTTTGCGAAGCAGGTGAATTCTCCTGAACCGCTGGAACGGGTTTCCTGACCCGCTTGGCCGGTGATGGATTTTTTTTCATGTGTTTTTCCCGGCGGATCTTCGAATCGGTTTTGATGCAGCCATTCGAAATTCCACTCCTCCCACAGGGTGCAAGATGTTCGACGCAAATCCCGGTCGCAACCCAAATTTTAGGCCAGGTTATGCATGGGGGAAATCTCCGGCGGATCTGCGCATCCTGCCCCATAGGGTTTCACCCCATGGAAGTCGGCTTCATGATGGGCCATGCTCATTGCATCCGCCCACAGTGGAACTCTATCCGATGCCGGTTAGACCCCGGTTGACAAACAACCCAATCAAAACATACCGCCATGAAACTGGAAAACAAAGACCTGAGGAACATCGAAACAATCAATCCCCAACAGGAGCCGGCCGATTCATTCGGTCCAAGCGCCGAGGTGGCCGGGCCTGCCCACAGCGGCAGCGGATTCCCTGATGTCGCAGTGAAATCACGCGGACTGTGCAGACCGATGTTCGTCGTCACCGGCGTGGCATTGTGCATGGGCGTTGCTTCCTGCATTGTCCCCTATGATTCACATGGCGGCGGCTCCGCAACCGTCACCACTTACCGGCCGGGATACACGGTCACTTCCCTTCCAGGCGGCTACCGCAGCGAAAACATCTCGGGTAGCACTTACTATTACCACGACGGCTATTACTATCGTCCGGGTTCCGGTGGCTATGTGGTGGTAGATGCGCCCCGCAGCAGTCGTTACTATGACGACTACAATCGCCGCCAGCGGACCTATCAGGCGTCACCCGATCGTCACGACGGACGGTATGATCGCGGCGAAGTCATCACCCGCCTTCCGGACGGCTATCGCGTGGTGAATTACCGTGGAGAGACCTACTATCAGGCCGGGGACCGGTATTACCGCCGCCAGGGCGAAACCTACGTCATCACCACCAGGCCATATTGAGAAGCGGCCTGCACGATGAAAGCCCGATATGGAACCCCTCGATGACTTTGGTCGAGGGGGCTCCTCTTATCACGCGAGCGCTTTTGCGCAGCACCTGAAGTGGTGGCCGAAGATCGCGAGTTTCACGGCAACCGGAAGCAGCCGCGGACGACGGAAGGAAGTCCAAGCCAGCAAGCGCCAGTATTGGAAGCGCTCGCGGCCGATCACTCCGAGACTCGGCACAGAGCGTAGAAACGCGGCGATTTCCGACAATTCCAGCCGGAATGGCACCTTCGCGGGATGGAACTCGCGCAGGAATGTCCTCACCCGCCGGTAATATGGACCGGGCGCATAAATCGTCGCCATGAGGTGGCGATAGCCTTCGCGGAGGTCGTTCATGTTCATTTTCGGCACGAAGTTGGTCGTGCCATCGACGTTGTTGCCGCTCGATTGGCCGAGCAGGCGGCCCTCGCTGCGCAAGCGCTCGAACAGCCGGGTGCCCGGCAGGGCGTTGAGCATTCCGACCATCGCGGTGGTGATGCCACTGTTCTGGATGAACTCGATCTGGCGGCGGAAAATCGAGAGCGTATCGGAGTCGAAGCCGACGATGAAGCCGCCCTGCACTTCCAGGCCGGCACGCTGGAGTCGTTTGATGTCGGCCAGCAGATCGCGGCCGCGGTTCTGCCGTTTGTTGCACTCCGCCAGCCCGGCCTCGTCGGGTGTTTCGATCCCGATGAACACCGAGTCGAATCCAGCCGCCACGATGTCGCGGGTGAGCGCTTCGTCGTCCGCGAGATTGATCGATGCCTCGGTGTAGAAGGTGAACGGGTGGTGCCGTTGCGTTTGCCAGCCGATGAGCGCCGGCAGCAGTTCCTCCCGCAGCCTGCGTTTGTTGCCGATGAAATTATCATCCACGAAGAAAACCGCCCCACGCCAGCCGGCGGCGGCGAGGGCGTCGAGCTCCGCGATAACCTGACCGGCTGATTTCGTGCGGCTGCGATGGCCGAACTTCGCGGTGACATCGCAGAACTCGCAGTCGAAGGGGCAGCCACGGGAATACTGGATGCACATCGAGCCGTAGCGGCGCATGTCGGCGAGTTCCCACAGCGGCACCGGAGTCTCGCCCAGATCGGGAAAGTTCGTGGCCGTGTAGATACGCCTTGGCCGGCCTGACTCAAGATCCCTTAAAAACTCCGGCAAGGTCAGCTCCGCCTCGTTGAGAACGAAATGATCCACTTCCCCGAAGTCCGCGTGTCCGCTGGTGAACAAGGGGCCGCCGGCCACCACTGTTTTACCTGCTGCCTTGCAGCGCGCGATCAACGCCTTTGCCGACTCCCGTTGGGCGATCATGCCGCTGATGAAAACCAGATCGGCCCACACCAAGTCCACATCACGCAGTTTGGTGACATTCAGGTCGACCAAGCGCTTTTCCCATTCCTTGGGCAGCATGGCCGCCACCGTCAGCAATCCGAGCGGTGGCAGAGCCGCCCGTTTGTGCACAAACTTCAGCGCGTGCTTGAAGCTCCAAAAGGTGTCCGGGAATTCCGGATAAAGCAGCAGGATGTTCTTCACAGGACAATCTGCACCGGTTTGGACCATTGCAAAAGCCGTTTGAAAATTTCCGCATGGCGAGAACTACCGATGTGAAATGTTATATTGCGGTGGTCCTGTGGACATGCTACGGGGGGTTGTATGGAAAAATCCTTTCAGTATCCGGCTCCAAAAGCCAGGAAGACACGGCTTGAGCAAGCCGAGGCCAGGACGGAACAGGCTGAAACCCGCACCGAGCAGGCCAAGTCCAGGACCGATGCCGCGGAAACACGCGCTGAAAAGGCCGAAACCCGCACGGAATCCGCGAAGATGCGCACCGAACAAGCCGAAACACGCGCCGAGCAAGCCGAGACGGCATTGGAGCGCATGGTTCAGGAATCCGCCGACCCAAAACAACAGGAAGCCAAACCCGTGGCGGCAACCGATTCTCCGAAAACATCCGCCGATTCACTCGCGCTTGAACGACTGACGCCCCGCCAGCGCGAAGTCCTGCAACTCCTCGCCCGCGGGCGCAATACCAAACAAATCGCCGACGCGTTGAAGCTTAGTCCGAAAACCATCGAATACCACCGGACCAGATTGATGAACTCCCTGAAAACGCAAGACCTCACCGGTTTGGTGAGGTTCGCCCTTCGGGTGGGATTGGTTCCAGCGCATGGCTGAGGCACATGGCACCGGGAGGAATGCTCAGGGGCGCTGGCGCGTGCGATAGAAACGCCTGCGATGTATCCCCGCGTCCGGGTCGGAAAATTCCAGTGAACCACCGTTTGGCATCGTGACGGTTTCGATGAGGGTCCAGGCTTTCAGATCCACCGATGCCTCGATGTCATATTGACGGCCGATCAGTCCCCTTAGGCTCAGGACGGTTGACCCGTCTTCGGCGGCGCGGATCCGGGACGTGTGAATTCCGGGCTTGAAAATCACTTCGTTGGAGAAACTGCTTTCGAGTCCGGCCGCATTGAGCGCGGTCACGGCGAAGTGGTAGGTCACGCCTTCCTCGAGGCCGGGAATCGTTCCCTGCGTCACGTTTCCCACCACGATGCTTGCGGTGTAGTTTCCACTGGTGGTTCCGTAATGGATGCGATAACCCGTCACGTCCGTGCCCGGGCTGGCGTTCCATGCCAGCTTCACTTCGTATGAGCCTTGCGATGTTTGCGCCCTGACTTCTCCGGTACCTTGAAACAAGCATGCCATGAGGATTCCAACCACGCACTTCCAGAGCCGGTTGGTTGGGGTGAAACGCACCGGAATCCCACGAGGCTGGAGCGTTGTTGCATGAAGCCCGATTTTCATGCGGTGACTTACCACCATGAAATTCCCCCGCTCCACTAGGGCGATCCCTGTCGCTATCAGGAAAATCCCCGGGTGTTATCCGCTCCGGTCCCTGTCATTCCACCCCGATCCCGGGCGGCGTGCCATAGCCTAACAGTCTGGATGCCGCCTCCGCTTTGGGCACCCTGAAATCATGCACGCCGTAGCCATTGGCCCTTTGCCCGCGGTAGGAACGGCCATCGGTTGAGCCGATCATCACCGGACGGCCATCCTTCTTCTCCGTGCCAAGATACATCGCCACATGGTGGACTCGCACCGTGCCTCCGGGCCCGGTCACCACCCAGAACAACAAATCGCCGGGTTTCAGATCGGCCAATGACGGGTGTTGGGGATCCGTGGCCTCCGCGGCAACCAGATGCAATCTGCCGTTTTTCCCCAGCCACTCCATCTGAGCGCCGGAGCTGCGCGGCGGATCGAGGCCCGCCTTGCGCATGACGAAATACATCGCTCCGGAACAATCGAATCCACCCGCCGCAGGATCCGCTCCGCCTGCGAGGTATGGCAGCCATGGCGATTCCCATACCACCGCGAGCGCGGTCTCGATCAGTTGCCGGCGCGCATCCGGAAGCGATGAGAATTCAGCCAACTCGCCAGTTGCGATCCTCGCTGGACGCGTCCTGACATCCAGCATCACGATCGGATCGACGGACTGACCAGACCCTGGCAAGGAAAGTAGCAGGAGCAACCATGGGATCATCCATTTCATGTGTCATTACAGGCGATGTTTCCGGACGGGATAACATCGCCCGTGACACTTCAACATTCAATGGAGGAAAACCCTGCCTGAATCCGGTTTCGAATCACGGGTGCCGCACGGGCGGTTCGGCTCGAATTCCAAAGAAGGAACCACTAAATTCACGAAAAGCACTAAAAATGAAGAGTGATACGGATCACATGCCTGACCCGATCGGGCGAGCTGAAGAAATCCCACAAACCCTCTTCCTTTCGTGAAGCTTAGTGTTTTTAGTGGTTATAATTTCGGTTTACGGGTTCAGGCGGCGGTTGTTCTCGCACAACAACACCGCCGGATCATTGGCAGCATCCGCCCGGGGCATCAGCTCCGCAGCGCGGAGATTTCGATGTTCGCCTGGCGCAGGCGGTCACAATGCTGGAGGGCGATCTCGCTGGGGATCTTTGCTCTCAGCATCGGGAACCGCGCACCCCTCCGCGCTTTCCACTTTCTCGAAGCGGCCGGGCTCGCGGTTTTTCCGCACCGTGCCGGGCGGGAAAATGGCGCCGTTCATGGCGATGAACACGCCGGGTGGCAGCGATCGGACGGCGCCTAGGGCCAGGCCGAGATTGAAGATGGCACCGGTGATGCGGAAACGCGCCGGGGCGAGCACACCTGTTAGAACGACGGTCTTGCCGCAGATGCCTTCCAGAGCCGTGGCGGTCTGGCACATCGTGTCGGTGCCGTGGGAGATGAGGATGTGGGATTCCGGCGCTTGTTGGCAGGCCTGCCGGATTGCGGCGCGGTCTTCATCGGTCAATTCCAAGCTGTCCTTGCGGAACACGGATTCGAGCCGCCATTCGAGGGTCATACCCGCTTCGCGGAAAACGTGCGGCACGGTGGGCTCTCCCACTTCGTATTCGGACGAGGCGTCGAAATACACTTTGTCGATGGTTCCGCCGGTGGTGAGGATGACCAGAGGGACACGCTGCCGAGCAATCCGCCGCCGCACCCGCTTGTCAAGAATGCGCTCAAAGACCGCGCCGCCCCTGCATGGCGCGCATCAGCGTGAGTTCGTCCGCGTGCTCAAGGCCGCCACCGGCGGGCAGGCCTTGGGCGATGCGGCTGAGGCGGCAGTTTTTCCCGCGCAGCAGGTCCGCCAGGTAATTCGCAGTGGCCTCGCCCTCGACATCCGAGCCGAGCGCGAGAATCACTTCGATTTCCTCCGCGGCGCCTTCCACGCGGCGCAGGAGTTCCGGGATCCGCAGGTCATCCGGAGAAACGCGGTCCAGCGGGGAAAGCTTGCCGCCGAGGCAATGATACCTTCCGCGGAACGAGCCGGAACGCTCGAGCGGCAGGATATCGGTGGCCTGCTCCACGACGCAAAGCATGCGGTCATCGCGCTTCGGATCATCACAAATGCCGCAGCCGGCATCGGTGGCGAAGAAACCGCAGGCCGGGCATGGGCGGATGCTTTGCTTGGCGCTTTGCAAGACTCCGGCGAGCGCAAGCGGCTCGGCTTTCGGGCTTTGCAACAGCCACACGGCGATGCGCTCGGCACTGCGCGGGCCAATGCCGGGCAGGCGCTTGAGTTCGCCGATCAAGTTTCTAACAGGTTCCGGAAAGTCGGCGGGAGTCATGAGTTGCAAGCGGGGATGTCATCGCAGGGCATGCGGTGGCGGGAGGCGTAAACCATGGCACAGACGCCGGACCAGATGGCGGTGGTCCATGGCGCGGCGATGTCCGGGGCATGCTCCGCAAGGCTGAGCACCGGTGCCCATGCGGCCACCAGCATGACCGCGCTGAGCCACAACAAGCCGCGCCGCAGCCGACCCGGCGTGCCAAGAATGGCGGCTGCCATACCGAATGCGAAAACCGCCGCCGCCAGCCAGAGGCACCAGAGCGGCAGCTGGTGAGGGAAGGTTTCCGCGCCGCCGCGCGAAACGAAGTGGGCGATGCTGCGGTTGATTTTTTCCAGCGCGCCGAGCAGTTCGAGACCTGCGGCAAGCACCATTGAGAGTCCGCCGATCGCTGCGGCCGGCAGCAGCACATGGCCGGACGGATGGGAGTGGCGGAGGCGGTTCACACCCGGAATCTGGCGGCAAGCCGCTGCAGGATCAAGCCATGCCCGCAAGGATTTCCTACAGCACGGCATCATGGGCCGTCGTCACGCCGATTCCGGTGGCGGCTGCCGCGCCGATGCGCTAAGCACGCGGCGTGAATCCCGCGCTTGAGACACTGATGCTCGCATGCTCCGCAGAGGACGGCGCGTGCATTCCGGCGCGGGCCTTGTTTCTCGGCGCGGAACCGCACCCGGCGCTGCGGCAATGGCCGGCGTTCACCGGATGGCAGCCGTTCAAGCCACGCGCCGATGCCTGGGACCGCGCGGGCTTCTCGCGGGTGGACGAGCTGCCGGACGGCAAATGGCCGCTGGTGCTCGTGCTGCCGGGCAAATCGCGCGATGAAACGCTGGCATGGTTCGCGCTGGCCCGGGAGCGCTTGCAGCCGGGCGGCCGCATCATCGCCGCCATGCCCAACACCGCCGGCGCGGCGCGCTTCGAAAAGGAACTCGCACGCGCTACCGGAAACATCACATCCATCCAGAAACACAAATGCCGCGCCTTCCACGCGGCGGACGATGGATCATGGCGCGAAGAAGTCTTCGCCGAATGGCGGGCACTCGCAAACCCGCGTGAAATTCCGGGCACGCCCTTCACCACCCTGGCGGGCATCTTCAGCTGCGATCACATCGATCCCGGCTCGCAACTGCTCGCCGATCATCTCCCGCCGGGCCTGCGCGGCCGGGCCGCCGACCTTGGCGCGGGCTGGGGTTTTCTAACAGACGCGGCGCTGCGCCGTTGTTCCGGCATTGAAAGCATCGATCTGTTCGAGGCCGATGCCCGGGCGCTCGGCTGCGCGCGGGAAAACCTGGCGCCGCATGACCGGGAAATCCATTTCCACTGGCACGACGTCACCACCGGCCTGCCCGGCATGTATGACGTGATCCTGATGAACCCGCCCTTCCACAGCGGCCAGGCGGCGGACGTGGACCTGGGCCGCACGTTTCTAACAACCGCTGCCACGGCGCTCGTGCGCGGCGGAAAATTGCTGGTCGTCGCCAACCGCCAGCTGCCCTACGAATCCGTTCTCGACTCGCTCCGCCTCGCCTGGCGCAAGCCCGCCGAGGACAAGACCTACAAGCTCCTCTTCGCGGAAAAACGCTGAGTTCCGCGCCATCACGAATTTCCAACGTCCTATCAACCACTCCGGATGAAACTCATCAAACTGCTCGCCAATCTCGGCTACGGCTCGCGCAAGGAAGTCCAGCGCCTCATCCGCTACGGCGCGGTGAGCGATGACAGCGGCCGCGTGCTGGGCGAGGGTGAACTGCCGCCGCACGGGCGCATCCGTTTCCGCGGCGAGCCGTTGGATCCGCCGTTCCCGCTCACCATCATGCTCCACAAGCCGGACGGCTACACATGCAGCGCGGAGGATCCCGGGGCGACGGTTTACGATCTGCTGCCGGAGCGTTTCGCCCACCGCAATCCCGGGCTCAATCCCGTCGGCCGGCTCGACAAGGACACCACCGGGCTGTTGTTTCTAACAGATGATGGCAGGCTCTTGCACAAGATCATCCATCCCAAGTCCCATTGCCTGAAAATCTATCACGCCACGCTCGACCGGCCGCTGCAAGGCCACGAGGGCGGGTTGTTCGCCTCGGGCGGACTTTTGCTCAACGGCGAGACCAAGCCGCTGCTGCCCGCGGGCTTTGAGGCGCTCGGCGAAAGGGAGGCGCTCGTCACCCTGCACGAGGGCCGCTACCATCAGGTGCGCCGGATGTTCGCCGCCGCGGGAAACCACGTCACCGCGCTCAAGCGCATCGCCATCGGCGGACTGCGCCTGCCGGAGGATTTGCCGGAAGGTGCTTGGCGGGAACTCGCGGCGGAGGATCTCGCGGCGCTGTTTGACGCGCGCGGAAGCTGTTAGAAACTCACTTTTTCTTCCGCAGGAAGGGCGGCAGGTCGAGGTCTTCCCCTTCGAACACATTCGGGCTTTCTCCCTCGAAACGGCCGCGCGGGGTGGAATCCAGTGAGAGCTCGCTTTGCGAGCCGGTGGCCTTGATGCCAAGCTTGAGTTTCGGGGCCTCGGGCTCCACCTGTTTCGGGCCTTCGGCGATGGTCCATGGCTTCTCGCCGGGATCACGTTTTGGCGGCAAGGTGCTGAAGCCGGCGGCTTCAAGGTCCGGTGTTTCAAATGCATCCTCATCCTCTTCTTCCTCATCTTCCTCCAAATCCGGGATTTCACCGGCGGGCTTGGCTTCGAGGTATTGTTCCAGTTCCTCATCGTCGTCGGCTGGCACCGCCACGAATTCGGCCACCATCACCGAGCCGGATTTTTCCGCGGCAGGTGGCGTTTCCACGAGATCAGCAAACATCAGGTCGTCTGGTGCCGCCGGTGTTGGAAGCGGGGGCTCGGCAAAAGGCTGCCCGTCATCGAACAAGGCGGGCGTGATGGCGGCGGTGGCTTTCGGCGCGGCTTCGGCGGCGTGGAGCGCGGGCGTCTTGGCGGGTGCGGCAGCCATGGTGACGGCCGGCGGCGTGAATCCCTGGCTGGGGTCCAGCAGCGGGTTGTCATGATCATCGCCGCGGCTCAGCGATTCGCGCGGAGCCATGGCGAGCGAGTCCTCGGGCAGCGCGCTGATGAGCGTGAGCGAGAGCTTGTTCTGCATCGCCGGATCGATGGCCGCGCCGAAGAGCACGTGCGCCTTTTCCGGCACATACTTCTGCAGGCTCTGCATCATCAGCTCGATTTCAAACAAGGTGAGATCCTCGCCGCCGCAGAGGTGGACGAGCACCGTTTGCGCGTCCTTGAGCAGCGCGCCCTGGTCGAGCAACGGACTGGCCAACGCGCCACGCAGCGCCTTGGCGGCGCGGTCCTTGCCCTCCGCCATGCCGGAACCAAACAGACAGCGCGAGCGGGTGGTGCGCAGCGCGCTCATCAGGTCGTCGAGGCCGACGTTGATGAGTCCCGGGCGGATGACCAGGCGCATGACGGCCTTGATCGACTCGCAGATCATGTGATCCGCGGCCATGAAGGCATCGTGGATGCCTTGCTTGGCGAGCACCAGTTCACCCATGCGGTTGTTGTCGAAGGTGACCAGCGCGTTGGAAAGTACCGCCAGCTCATTGAGCGCGGTCTCGGCCTGATCGCGGCGGCGCTTGCCCTCGAAGGCGAAGGGCATGGTGGCAAACACGACCACGAACGCGCCTTCCTCGCGAGCGATGCGGGTGACGATGGGTGCCGCTCCCGAGCCGGTGCCGCCGCCGAGCCCGGCGCAGACAAACACGATGCGGTGGCCCTTGATCGCCTCACGGATCGGCTCCTCCGCTTCCAGCACCGCCTGATGGCCGAGCTCGGGATCGCCCCCGGTGCCGAGGCCCTTGGTGAGGTTCACGCCGAGCTGGATTTTTTCGCCCGCAAGGCAGGAGCCAAGCGTACGGACGTCGGTATTGAGCGCGAGCAACTCGGCGCCCTCCATGCCGTCCAGAGCGATGCGCTCAAGCATGTTGGCACCGGCCCCGCCGAGGCCGATGATCTTGACGGCGGACGCGGGGATGACTTGGTGGGGATCTCGGGAGTAGGGAATCATGGTGGGGCGGGTATTTGAAATTTGAAATTTGAAATTTGAGATTTGAGATTTGAAATGGTCACCGTCCGAACGGCCAGAACATGCGGGCGACCTTGCCGATGAGGCCGGGCGGTGCGGCGCGTTCGGTCTCGAGAATCTGGGCGTAGCGGATCAGGCCGATGGCGGTGGCGTAGCGGGGATCCTTGAAATTGGACTGGATGCCGCTGATTTCCGGCAGCTCGGGGCGGTAAATGTCCCGCCCGAAGACCTCGAAGGCCAGCTCGCTGAAGCCGCGCATCAGGCTGGTGCCGCCTGTTAGATAGATGCCGGAACCGATCGCCTCCACCGAGCCGGCGGGCAGGCGCTGCTTGACGAGACGCAGCGTTTCCTCCAGCCGCTGGCGGATCACCTCGTTGAGCGTCGAGCGGCTCACCACCGCTTCGGCGAAGCCGCGCTCGTCATCGAGCTTCACATTACCCAGGGAATGCTCCGGTTTTCCGGAGGCGTCGCCCTCGGTGATCTTGAGGCGCTCGGCCTTGGAAAACGGCAGGCCGGTGACGAGGTGGATGTCGTTGGTGATGTGATCGCCGCCCACCGGGATGCAGCCGGACGCGGCGATGGAGCCGCCAAGATAGAGCGCGTAGTCGGTGGTGCCGCCGCCGATGTCGATGATCAGCGCGCCGCGTTCGCGCTGCTCGCGGTCGAGCGCCATCTGGGCGGTGGCGATGGGTGAAAACACGACCTCGTCCACTTCCAGCGGTGTTTCGCGGACGAGCCTGATGCTGTTCTGGATGCGCGTGCCGATGCCGTGGACGATGTGGAAATCCGCCTCCACGGTTTTTCCGAAAAGACCGATGGGCGAGGTGGATTGTTCCAAGCCATCCAGCCAGTAGCTGCGGATGATCGGGTGCACATAAACATGGTCCTGCGGGATGTGGACGTCGCGCGCGATGGTGCGGGCCTCCTCGACGTGTTCCGGGGCCACCACTTGATCACCATCCGGCAGGCGGAAGGTGCCGCGGTTGTTGACGCCCTGGATGTGGGAGCCGGTGATGGCGAGAAACACGCTGCCGATCTCCACATCGCTGGTGTCCTCGGCCTTGGCCAGCGCGTCCTTGAGGCAGGCGCGGGCCTGGGTGAAATCATGGATCTCGCCCTTCCTGACACCCGCGCTCTTGGTCTCGCCGATGCCGAGAATCCTCACCGCGCTGTCCGCCTTCACCTCGCCTACGACCATGCAGGTCTTGCTGGTGCCGATTTCGAGTCCGACATGGATTTTCGTGCGACGTGACATGGATGTGGAAAGCAGGGCGGTTCAGTTGCTGTTGAGAAGGGTGCTCAAATCACGCGCGCGGCGGGAATCCCCGCCATTGGCCGGTTCCTTCGGGAAAACCAGGATGGCTTTTGGTGGCGCGGCCTCATCACGCAGCGTGATGGGGATGTTGTATTTCGGGATCAGGTTGATGGTGGCGATGTGATATCCTTTTTCCCCGGCGTGATCGAGTGCGGCACGCAGGCTTTCAATCTGCCGCGCATGATCGCCCAGGCTGAATGTCGCGGCAGTGCCCTGGCGGGTGAGCAGCTCCAGCGACCATTCGTTGACCTGGCGGATGGATTCGATCCACTGGATGGCGTTCGGATCGGCCGCGTGGGCGGCGTCCAGCAGCAGCAGGCAATGTTCCAGTCCCGGCTGGCGGATTTTCGCACCGGCGGTGATCGGATGCCCGGCGGAGGCCGGCAGTTGGATGACGGGTAAGGCGGCGGCTGATCTCGCCTGAAGCTGCGGGCAGGGATAGGCCACGCCCTGGTGGTCCACCAGCATGGCTCCGGCGCGGCGGACATCCGTCAGGCCCGCCTCCGGGCATGAGATCCATGCCTTGGGCGAACGCGGGATGACACGCACGACCAAGGTGCCGGGCAGATGGCGCTCGACACGCGCGTCGGTGATTTCCGGCAGTGAAAGGAGTTTTTCAGAGGCTTTCTTCACATCGATTTCAAACAGGCTCGGGCAGGCGGTGAGGTCGATACCGAGGGCGGCGGCGACTCCGACTTCATCGATCACCGGGTTGGAGTTGAGGTCGATGATCTTGAGGCTGAAATCCGGATTCTGATAGAAAGCATGCTGCACGCCGCGCCAGACGCCCCAGCCGATGCCCGCCAGCGCCGCGAGCACGCAGGCGACCTTGGCGAGACCGCCGAGCAGCCTGAGAAAGCCGAACCAGGCGATGCGCGGCGACATCACGCGCACCTCAAGCACGCTTTGGCGGGAATGACGGCGGTTGCGGATGGCTTTGTGTTTCATGGTGATGAGATTCCAGAGATCAGATTCCAGAAACCAGACGAAGAGGACTTCGCCCGGTGCCTTGGCTTATCTGGTTTCTGGATTCTGGTTTCTAGTTTCTCTTAGCTGATACGATTGCTCGGCGATGGTCAGGCAAAGGGTGGGGAAATCGATGCCGATGGCGGCGGCGGCCTTGGGCAGCAGGCTGGTTTCCGTCATGCCGGGAATGGTGTTGGCCTCCAGCACGAAAGGGCGGTTTCGCGCATCTAACAGAACATCCACGCGTGAGTAGATTTCCACGCCGAGCGAGCGGTGCGCGGCGAGTGCGGCCTGCTGGACGGCGCGCGTGGTGGCTTCGTCGAGATCCGCCGGGCAGATGTATTGCGAGCCGGTGGTCTTGCCGGACAGCCATGGATACTTGGTGGCCATGTCATACACGCCTTCCGGCGGGATGATGTGGATGACGGGCAGGGCCGTGTCGTTGAGGATGCCGACGGTGAGCTCCATGCCTTCGATGAACTCCTCGACGAGGATGTCATTGCCATACTTCGCGGCGTCCGCCATGGCGGCCTCGGCCTTGGATGGATCCTTGACGATGTTCACGCCGACGCTCGAGCCCTCGCGCGGCGGCTTCACGACGAATGGCGCGGGAAATGACGGCAGCTGCGGGCCAGCGGAAACATCGATGATTTCCGCGCGCGGAGTGGGCACGCCGGCGGCGACGAAGGCGGCCTTGGCAAGGTTCTTGTCAAACGCGGTGCGGCTGCTTTGCACGCCGGCTCCGGTGTAGGGGACGCCCATGTCCTCAAGCATCTGCTGGAGTTGTCCGTCCTCGCCGAAGGTGCCGTGAATCACGTTGAAGGCGAGACCGGTGCCGGGTGGAAGATTGATCGAGGGGCTGGTGACATCGACGGGCACCGCATCCAGCCCGAGTCCCTGCAGCGCCTTGAGCACTGCCTTGCCGGAAGCCAGCGAGACTTGGCGTTCGGAACCCGGCCCGCCCATCAGAACTGCGATTTTCTTGGAGGATAACATGGTTAAAATTGCGGTTCGTCCTCGCCGAGGATTTTCACTTCGGTTTCGAGATCGATGCCTTGTTCGGTTTTGGCTTTTTGTTGGATGGATTCGATGAGTTGGAGGATTTCCTTCGCGCTCGCGCCGCCTTGATTGACGACGAAGTTTCCATGCACCTCGGAAACGGCGGCGTGGCCGATGCTGGTGCCCTTGAGCCCGAGCGCATCGATCAGCCGTCCGGCGGGGATTTCCTCCGGGTTCTTGAAGGTGCAGCCGGCGGAGGCCATGACAGGCTGGGTGGCCTTGCGCTTTTCGCGCGATTCGTCCCAGTGTTGTTTGATGTTTTCCGGCTTGTCGGGCTTGCCCTTGAAGACGGCCTGCAGGGCGAAGTTGCGTCGCAGTTCGGGCACGTTGCGATAAGATGAGATGATTTCCTCGCGCTCGCGGGTGCGGATCACGCCGTCCTCATCGAGGAAGGTGACGCGCACCACTTGATCAAAAGTTTCGATGCCCATGGCACCGGCGTTCATGCGCAGTGCCCCTCCGACGTTGCCGGGGATGCCTTCCATCCATTCGAAGCCGCCGATGCCGGCCGCGCCCGCCACACTGGCGAGTTTTTTCAAGCGCACTCCGGCGCCGGCGGTGATCTCGCCACGGGTGCCCACGGTGACATCGGAAAACGCGCCGCCGGTGGGATGGATCACGGCGCCGCGGATGCCGCCATCGCGCACTAACAGATTCGAGCCGCGGCCGACCACGCGTACCGGGATGCCGCGCTCGCGGCAGTAGTTCACGAGAAACGCGAAGCCATAGAAGCTGTGCGGTTCCAGCCAGAACTGCGCGGGTCCGCCGACGAGCAGGGTGGTGTGCTTGCTCATCGGCTCGTAGAGTTTGCCGCCGATCTCGCCTTCCGGCATGAGGCCGCGCATTTCCTCCAGCACCTTGAGGTCGTGGGCGATGCGGGTGCCGGCCTCGTGGACGTTGCCGGCGCCAAGGGTGATGAGCAGGTCTCCGGGCTGGAGCGCGTTGCCGACGGCGTGGTGCGCGGTTGTGAGATCGGGCAGATAAGTGGCGGGGATGCTGCCGTGGCGCTGCATGGCAGCCACGAGTGTCTGGCCGGAGATGCCCTCGATGGGTTTTTCCGATGCCGGATAGACATCGCTGATGAAGACGAGATCCGCAGCCTGGAGCACCTTTCCGAAATCATCCGCCAGCGCCTGGGTGCGGGTGTAGCGGTGCGGCTGGAAGAGCACGACGAGGCGCTTTGGCTTGAGCGAGCGCGCGGTTTGCAGCGTGGCGGCCAGCTCGGTGGGATGGTGGCCGTAGTCGTCCACGATCCGGTAGTTTGCGGATAGATATTTCGTTTCGAAGCGGCGCTTGGCACCGGCGAAGGTGGAAAGCGCACGGGCGACGTGAGGAAACTCCGCGCCGCAACTGTCGGCCAGGGCGATGGCGGCGAGCGCGTTGAGGATGTTGTGATTTCCGGGAATGCCGAGCTCGATGTCGCCAAGCGTCTCACCGTTTTTCCTCACGGTGAAAGCGGAGGAACCTTTCAAATCCCTGACGTCGGTGGCGGTGTAGTCGGCATCCTCCCAGCCGTAGGAAACGGCGTTGTCGCGCTCTGCGCAAAGCTCGTGGGCCACCGGATCCTCGGCGCAATAGACGAGCTTGCCGCGCGTCTGGTCGGCGAGGGTGGTGAAGACCTCGCGGATGTGGTCGAGGTCGCGGTAGAAATCGAGGTGCTCGGCCTCGATGTTGAGGATCACGGAATGTTCCGGCCGGTAAAGCGCGAGCGTGCCGTCGCTTTCATCGCCCTCGGCTACCATGAACTCGCCGTCCTCGGACCACTTGGCATTGCTGCCGAGGATCGGGATTTCCGCGCCGACGTAGTGGCTCGGCTTGATGCCCGCCTCGCGCAGGACGTGGGCGGTCATCGAGGAAGTGGTGGTTTTGCCGTGGGTGCCGGAAATGACGATGCCTTTGCGGGTGTGGAGGATGGCGGCGAGGCACTCGGCACGGCGATAAAGCGGGATTTTACCGGCCACGGCTGCGGCATAAGCCGGGTTTTCCGGGCGGATGGCGGAGGAAAACACCACGAGGTCCGCGCCCTTGACGGCCTCCGCGCTGTGGGGCGAGGAAAACAACAGCCCCACGCCCTGCATGCGCTCGGTTTCCGCGGTGGTCACCTTGTCCGAGCCGCTGACCTTGTGGCCCATGCCCAGCAGCAACAACGCGAGCCCGCTCATGCCGGAGCCCGCCACGCCGATGAGGTGGATGTGCAGCGGCGTGCTGCGGTCGGTGAGGCGCTGGCTGAGTGCGGTCATGATGGCTGGAGAGTGGCTTCGATGGCGGCGCAGACCCGCTCCGCGGCATCCGGGATGGCAAGTGCGCGGGCGGCTTTTGCCATGCGCTTGTAAGTTGGCAAGTCCCGGAGGATGGAAGTGGCCATGGCCGCGAGTTTTTCCGCATCGAGATCGCGTTCCTGAACAAGCTCGGCGGCTCCCGTGCTGGCGAACACCTCGGCGTTGCGCGTTTGGTGGTCGTCGGCTGCGTAGGGGTAGGGCACCAGGATCGACGGTTGGCCGCAGATGGCGATCTCGGTGAGGCTGGATGCGCCGGCGCGAGCGATGATGAGGTCCGCCACGGCGTAGGCGGCGGGCATTTGATCGCAGAAACCGAGCACCTTGTGATGCACGCGGCCGCTGGCGATTTCCGAAACGCGCTGGAAATCCAGTGCTCCGGCGATGTGGAGCACCTGCATTTCCGGCGGTAGTTTTCCGGCGGCCTCGGCGCTGAGTTCGTTCAAGCGCCGCGCGCCCTGGCTGCCGCCGGTGACGAGGATGGTGGTTTTGGCGGGGTCCAGCCCGAACTGGGCGCATGCTTCCCCGTGCGATGGCAGATTCGTGATTTCCGGGCGGACGGGCGTGCCGGTGGTCACCGTTTCGCGGCGTGGAAAAAACGCCTTGGCCGCATCAAGTCCGAGGAAAACCTGCGTGCAAAAGCGGCTGGTCAGCACATTGGCGCGACCAGGCCGGGCGTTGGAATCATGGATGAAGGTTTTGAGGCCGAGCTTGTGGCCGGCATAGACCGGCGGCAGCGAGGTGAAGCCGCCCATGCCGAGCACCGCGTCCGCGCCGAAGTCGCGCAGGATCGCCCTGCAGTGGCCCACCGCGCGCCAGGTTTTCAATAGAAACGGCAGCATCCGCAGCGAAAGCGTGGGCGGCTTGGCCACGGCGGGCATCGTCTCAAAGCGCAGGTGTGGGTATTTTGCCGAGGCCTCGGCATCCACTTTCTTTTCGGAAATGAGCAGCAGCACCTCATGACCGCGCGCCCGGAGCGCCTCGGCCACGGCGATTCCGGGAAACAAGTGGCCGCCGGTGCCGCCGCAGGCGATGAGGATTTTGAGGGATTTCGACACGCGCGAATGAGGAGTGAACAGCCTGCAAAACACGCACGCAACCACCGCCGCGTGTCTCGCAGGCGGGATTTAGACAAATCTTGATAATCCGGCAATCCTCAAAGTATTGCGCGAAAAGATTCCCGCCGAGTTGCGCATTCACGCGCCGCGCTCACTCCCACTTGAGCCGGTAAAACATGGCGTTGATGCCGCCGGTTTGCAGCGTGTTGGCCAGGTCGCTGTTGGTTGCGGAGGCTCGGGAAACTCCCTGCCCCCGTTGGGCACCCCAAAAGCATGGGCAAAAACAAACGGCGGATCTGCCAGCCGGGGCACGGATTCAAGCATATCATCCTGCGCCCGGAGGCCACGAAGGCCCTGGCATGGGCCCGCGGCAGCTACCGTCGTTCACCAATCCGAAGTCATGATCGGCACGTGATCGTCGCTGGTAGCCAGCGAGCACTCCATGTAGAGCGTGCCCAACGGCGGAATCGTGTCCGGACCGTAGGTTTCGCCAAAACTGTAATCACCGCTGCCCGGGCAGACCGGCGCGGCATCGATGAAGCCGCCGATGCCGATCAAGCGCGCCTGCAGGTCCGGGGCATTCGCGCCGGGCGAAAAGCCGTGGATGTTGGAATAACCGCGCAGGGCCTTCTGCACATTCTGGATGTGGATGATGCAGATCGCGCGGTCCGAACCGCGTTTCCATGCCCGCGCGCCAAAGAACAAAATCGAGATCAGCGACATCAACACCATGATCACCACGGTCATTTCCAGCAGGCTCAGGCCGGGCAAGGCGGTGGCTCCGAAATGGCGGTGCCGCCTTTCCGGGTGCATGCGATGGCTGGTGCTTGGGACCCTCATGCGGCTGATTACTGAAAATCATGAAGTCTGAAAAATCAGGACGGGGCAAACATCTTTTTGGGATTCGACCCCCAAATCCGGCCACATGCCGGACGCCGGGCAGGCCTCAAGGTGGCGGGATTTCCGCAATTCCGGCCTGATATTTCAGGAAAAGCTCCCGCAATCCGGCAGCGGTGGCCGGCGGTAGGTGGCGCAGGCGCTCAAGCGCGGTTTTGTTCAGGAATTCACGGCTGCGATTCTTCGTGGCGAAGAGGTCGATCTCGAGGAGGATGCGCGGCCCGGCGGGTGTTTGAACCACCGGATAGAGCGGAAACGCGGCCTTGCCATCCGGCGCGCTGCGGACGCCGACCGCCGTCCAGACGCCGCCGCGGTGGACGCCGGTGATGGCGGGCGGGCCGGAGTGGTGCTGGCTGCCGGTCATTTCGTAGCCGAGATTGCGCAGCACGGCGGATTTGCTGTCGGGCATTCCCAAGCGGGCGGTGAGGCGCAGCGCGGCCGGCACATCGCCGCTGGCAGTGGCCACGAGCCAGGCCTCGACCACGGCGCGGGCCTCCGCCTCGCCAGGGGAGCCGGAGTCCGCCAGATTTTCGATCACCGGGCAATCTGCGAGCAGGCGGTCCTGCCAGGTTTCCTCCAGGCGCTTGATTTCGGCGCGCGCCCAAGCCTCGGTGGCTTCCCCGCCTTTGATGATCCACAGCCAGCCCTCGGCGGTTTTTTGGAAATTGAGGACCCGCGGGTCGAACCGGTCCGGGCTGCGGGCAGAGAAAAACTGGCAGATCGCCGTGGCGCGGTCTCCGTTTTCCTGGAAACTGAGCGGGATGGCGCGGTGGATGGCACCCGGTGCGCGCAGGAATTGCCAGAGCCGGGCGACGCGGAGGTAGGGGTGGTTTCCAGCTTCCACGCTGGGATGGATCAGCCGGACGGCGGCGGCAAACTCACCGTCTTGCAACCGGTGGAGCAGCGCCTCCATGGCCTGCCGCGCGCTGGGCTCCGGCACGGGCGGATCCAGCCCGGCGAGCTTCCCGGCGAACGCGTCTGCTAAATCATAATCCAAATCGTCATCCGTCGGTGCTTCGTTTTCCCCCGGATCCCATAGAAAGTCCTCCGGCGGATCGACTCTCCAGAATCCCTCGGCGGTCTTGGCGAGCGCCAGATGGATCACCTCGACCTGCAATGTCGCGGACTGCGGGCCGCTGCCTGCCGGATCCAGACAGGCGATGGAAACCAGCGCCTCGCCGTCCTCTTCCTCATGATACACGGGCACCCGCAGCACGTTTTCGGCCATCAGCAAATGCCACGGTCGTCTCGGGTCTGCAGCGCGGACGGCGGCCTCCGCCGCCTTGAGCCGGAGCGGCCAGTCCTCGGGCAGGGTGGCGGACAAACCACCGAGCAGAGCGAGGATTTCCGGCAGATTCCGCCGGGCGCAGGCGCTGGCGAACCGCCCGGCGGCCTGCTGCGAGTCCAAGGTGCGCAGGGTTTCGGCGGGCAGGGCTTTCTCGATGTTGCGGCGCATCCGCTCGTTGGACTGATCGCGCAGCGTGGCTAGATCCAGCACCTGCTCGCGCAGCATCCAGTCTTGCAGTGCGGCGAGCCGCTGGCGGAGCGCCTCGTCATATCCGAAGCCGGTGTTTTCAAAGGATGCCGGCACTGGAGCCGCGGCCCATGTTTCGCCGCGCTTCACCACCGCGATGGGGAAAACCTGCATGTGGCTGGGATCGAAGCCGTCGGTTTTGCGGACCAACACGCCAGCCAGCCCGCCATCGATGTGCACCGCTCCGACTTCGAGCGGGTCGCCGCCGAGGTCGTCCGCCATGCGGGAGAGGCGGCGGGCGATTTCGCGGCGTTTCGGCTCGCTCGTTTGCGGAGCGAGCGCGGTGTCGCCGCCGGGCTCCAGATTGAGCTGGCGGCTGCGGACTTTTTCCAGAAAGCGGAGCGCCGTTTCTCCGGGATCGCCGGGAACCCCGGACGCGGAGACGGCCATGGCCAGCCACAAGGCGGAAATCGCTCTCACCGGGAAACCCATAGCCCATGCTCCGGCTGACAAAAAGCCCGGATTTGTCCGGTTCATTCCTCCACCGCCAGAAACTCCGGCAGGCTGCCCGTCACTCCCGCGAGCCGCGGGTTTGCCTCCCACGGCTCGCGCTGGCCGCAGATGCGCAGGGCCATCCGCTTGAGCGTGCCGCCGGCATCCGTCCGCGCCGGGTGCAGCGAATGCAGTCGCTCGCCATCCTCCGCAGGCAGCACGTTCCAGGAAAACGCCAGCCGGCTGTCCACCATGCCCTTTTTATCGCCCCACGCGCGTGCCTCGCCGAAGCGCAGGTCGCCCACCCACGCGCCCTTCGCATGAGGCCGGGCGATCCACCAAGCGTCGGAAAACCATTGGATCGTTTTCACCTCCCGCAGCTCCTCCATGCCAGCCAGCGCCGCCGCGCCGCGCGGGTAAACCGTCCAGCGCACCGGCGTGTCGTGCCGCTCGAACACCGTGCGGTAGCCCACCCAGAATGCATCGCCGCGGTCCACCACCGAGCGCCACAGCAGGATGTTGAACGGCGTCGGAGCCTCCATCCGGCGCTCGAAGGCCACACCACGCCGCGCCAGATCCGCCTCGAAACCCGCCGATGCCACGAACTTCATCGCCACGCTCAGCAGCGCGTAAGTCGATGCGATGCCCAGCCCCCACGCATTGAGCCTGCGCCGTTTCGGCAGTTGTTTTTTCGTCCGCAGGCATGCCAGCCACACCAGCGCCACCAGCATCGGCAGCGTGAAAAGGAAATCGATGATGAAGAGATGGTTGAAACCCACGCGGTGATCGGAAAACGGCCACAACACCGAGGTGCCATACACCGTGAAGCAATCGATGAGCACATGCGTGCTCCACACCGCGAACACGAACCAACCGGCCGTCGCGCGGGAAACCTTGTCCCGTTTCCAAAGCTTCGCCAGCCACGCCGATAGGCCCCACGACGCCATCACCATCACCAGCAGCGAGTGGCTCGGCCCGCGGTGCCACCACAGGTTCGCCGTGTTGTCGAGAAACGGCGCGAGCACCACATCCAGATCCGGCAGCGTGCCGAACAAAGCCCCCCATGCCAGCGCCCGGTTGCCCAGACGCCGTCCCAACATCAACTCCCCGACCGCCGCTCCCAGCGTCGCCTGTGTGATCGAATCCACGGCCGGACGATGCCCCAATTTCACGTTTCGCAAACCTCAAATCACCGCACCTCGCGCTGTGCTTTGGGCAACCGCGCTGAAAACAGGTGCCTGCCATGCAGAACGGCTCTGCGCATCACCCGTGCCGTGAGGGCGCGTGTGCCCTATCGGAACTTCACACCGAGTTTTTGCGTCAGCGCTTCGAGCACCTTGTGGTGCGCGGCGTCCACTTCCTCGGCTTTCAGGGTGCGGTCGCTGGCGCGGTAGTGGAAACGGTAGGCGACGGACTTGCGGTCGGCGGCGAGCTTGGCACCACTGGGATCGGTGAAGACGTCGAAGCACTCGAAGGAAACGAGCAGCGGCTCGTTGAGCTTGAGCAGGACGGTTTCAATGTCCGCATTCGGCAGGGTGGCGGCCACTTCCATCGCCGCGTCGCGCGAGGAACCGGGGAACTGCGGCAGGTCTTCCGCGTGATCAATGCCCGCGAGCAGCTTGCGGAGTTTTGTTAGATCGAGCTCGGCGACGAACACGGGCGCGGTGAAATCCAACTCGCGTTCGCGGGCAGGCAGGAGACGGGCGAAGACGCCGATGTTGATGTCTTCCGCCTTGATGTCGCAGCCGAGGGCGAAGCCGTCGCGTTCGCGCGGCGAGAAGCGGATGGTTTTGTTGGGAAGGAGCGCCTGGATCAGGCCCTTGAGATCGTGGAGATCGGCATGGCGTTCCACTTGGTTCCATGCGGCGGGTGCGGTGGTGCCGGAAACAAGGATGGCGAGGGTTTCGCTTTCCTGATCCTTGGCCTTGCCGCCGCCGGCGTTGCGGAAAACGCGGCCCATCTCGAAGAAACGCAGCGATTTCTGCTGTTGGCGGACGTTTCGCGCAGCGGAGGCGACGAGTCCCGGCACGATACTCGGGCGCATGACGGCGTGGTCCTCGCTGAGCGGGAGTTTCACGCGGATGATGTCGCCGTCTTGCAGCGGGCGGAGCGGGAGGGCATCGGTGAGTTGGGAGTCGGCGATGAGTTTGATCGTCTGGCATTCATAGACGCCGAGCGCGGCGAGGCGGCGGCGCAACACCATGTCCGCATCGTAGGCGGCATCGACCGGGCTCGATGGAACGAAAGCACCGAGGAAACGCGAGGGCACCTTGGCGAGGCCGTGGACGCGGGCGATTTCCTCGACGAGGTCGATGTGGCGTTGGAGGTCGGCGCGGAAGGAGGGGACGTTCCATGTGCCATCGGCGAGCTTGGTGAGACCGAGACGGGTGAGGATGTCTTCGGCTTCTGTCAGGGAAATCGAGCCGCCCATGAGTTGGTCGAGTTTCCCGGCATCGAGCGCGACGGGTTTGGTGAGAACGGGCGCCTCGCCGGCGACCTGGACGGTGGCTTCCGCCGTGCCGCCTGCGGTTTCGAGGATGAGTTTCACCGCAAGCGCGGAGGCTTTCAGGACGCCTTGTGGATCGACACCGCGCTCGAAGCGGTAGGAGGAATCCGATGAAAGTGCGGTGCGGCGCGAGGTGCGGCGGATGCCCTGCGGGGTGAACCAGGCGGACTCTAGCAGGATGTCGGCGGTGCTTTCCGTGACGCCGCTGTGCAGGCCGCCCATCACGCCGGCGAGCGCGAGCGCCGCGCCGGATTCGTCGGAGATGAGGAGGTCGTCAGGGGTGAGGACGTGCTCGGATTCGTCGAGCGCGAGAAAGGATTCGCCGTCGTTGGCGTGGCGGACGACGATGCTGCCGGTGAGCTTGGCGGCGTCGAAGGCGTGGAGCGGTTGGCCGAGTTCGTGGAGCACGAAGTTGGTGACATCGACGATGTTGTTGATGGGGCGCAGGCCGATGGATTCGAGGCGCTGTTTGAGCCAGGCGGGGGACTCGGTGACGGTGACACCGGAGATTTTGATGGCGGTGTAGAGCGGGCAGGCGGCGGGGGCCTGGATGGTGATGTTGGCGGCGGGCGAGACGCCCGCGCCACGGATGTCGAGAGGCTTGAGCGGAGTTTTCAGCAGCGTGGCGAGTTCGCG
This sequence comes from Verrucomicrobiaceae bacterium, assembly GCA_003820635.1. The sequence goes on from RPOS01000030.1 coordinate 29,127, forward strand.
TGCCATGCCGTAGTGGCTGAGGAGGTCGGGACGGTTCGGGGTGACCTCCAGCTCTAACAAGGTATCGGAATCGATGAGTTGTTTGACGGGTTTGCCGATTTCCGCGTCCTCGGGGAGAATCAGCAAACCATCCTCGCCGGGTGGCAGGCCGATTTCGGAGGCGGCGCAAAGCATGCCTTTGGACTCCACCTTGCGCATGACGGTCTCGCCGATGGTGAAGCCGCCGGGCAGCGCGGCCCCGGGCAGCGCACAAGGCACCTTGTCGCCGACCTTGTAATTCCGCGCACCGCAAACGATCTGGCGGAGTGTCCCTTCTCCCGCGTCCACTTGCGTGACTTTGAGGCGGTCCGCATTCGGATGCTGGACGGCTTCCTTGATCTGCGCGACGACGATCCTGTCGGAAGATATGCCTTTGGAAACAATGCCTTCCACTTCGACTCCGGCGAAGGTGAAAAGGTCGTCGATTTCCTGAATCGATTTGCCTGATAGATCGAGGTGGGTGGCGAGCCAGTTCAATGATACGTTCATTAGATGAGCAGGGTTGGAAGCGAAACACAGAGGCGCGGAGATCGCGAAGCTTTGCGCTGAGGATTCGAGGGTGTTAGAGTTGGCGAATGAAACGAGACATCTTCATCTTGTGTCTTGCGTCTTGAAGTCTTGTGTCTTCAAGCAAACTGCCTGAGAAACCGCACATCGTTTTCAATGAGAAGGCGGATGTCCTTGATGCCCCAGCGGATCATGGCGAGGCGGTCGAGGCCCATGCCGAAGGCGAAGCCGGTGACTTGCTCCGGATCGTAGGCCTTGTCCTTGCGCGTCTGGTTGATGGACTCGAAAACAGCGGGATCAACCATGCCGCAGCCGGCGACCTCGATCCAGCGCGGGGCTTGGCCCTTGACGGTGAGTTTCACGTCGATTTCGAAACTCGGCTCGGTGAAGGGGAAGAAGTGCGGGCGGAAGCGGACCTCGGTTTCGGGGCCGAAGAGTTCGTGGAAGAAGTATTCAAGCGTGCCCTTGAGATCGGGCAGCGAAACATCCTGTGCGACACAGAGGCCTTCGAGTTGGTTGAAGACCGAGAGGTGGGTGGCGTCGATCTCGTCGCGGCGGTAGGCGGAACCCGGAGCGATGATGCGGACCGGTGGCTTGGCGGATTCCATGGTGCGAATCTGCACGCTGGAGGTGTGGGTGCGCAGGAGTTTTCCGGAGTCGAAATAGAAGGTGTCTTTCTCGTTGCGCGCCGGGTGGTCGGCGGGCGTGTTGAGCGCGTCGAAACAATGGAACTCGTCCTCGATTTCCGGGCCATCGGCGAGGGCGAAACCCATGCGGCGGAGGATGGCGATGGCTTCGTCGCGGATCTGCGTGAGCGGGTGCAGCGCGCCGCTGGCAAGCGGGCGCGCGGGCAGGGTGACGTCTATGCCCGCGAGTGCGGCGCGGTCGGCGAGGTCCTGGAGGGCGGCCTGCTTGGTCTCGAGCGCGGTGGTGATGGCGCTGCGGGCGGCGTTGAGGAGCTGGCCGACCTCGGCCTTATCCTCCTTGGGCACGTCCTTCATGCCGACGGCAGCGAGGGTTAGCGTGCCTTTTTTGCCGAGCACACCGACGCGGACCTCTTCGAGCGTGCGCTCGTCTGCGGCGGCGGCAATTTGCGCGATGGCTTCGGACTGGATGGCTGGGATTTGCTCCTTCATGGGAAAGCCGTGGGCCATAGCCCGAAACCAAGCCCGGGTCAAAGCATAGGTGAGGGCGATTTCCCGGCGGGCAGCCATGCGCCAGATGCCGGCCATCCGGGCGTCAGGGCGGGGTTTCCGGCGTCATGGAGAAAACTCCGCCCACAAGCTTGCTTGCGGGTTGACCTTCCCTGCCGCGGCCCCTAGTTTCCCGCGCCTCAGAAAAATAATCCTATGAAAGCACCAATTACCGTCTCCGTCACCGGCGCGGCTGGCCAAATCGGCTATGCCCTCCTTTTCCGCATCGCCTCCGGCTTCGTCTTCGGCCCTGACCAACCGGTCAACCTGCGTCTGATTGAAATCGAGCCCGGCATGGCCGCCCTCGAAGGCGTGATGATGGAACTCGATGACTGCGCGTTCCCGCTGCTCAATGACGTGGTCGGCACCTCCGATCTCAACGAAGGCTTCAAGGGCACCAACTGGGCGCTGCTCGTCGGCTCCGTGCCGCGCAAGGCCGGGATGGAACGCGGCGACCTGCTCGGCATCAACGGCAAGATCTTCACCGGCCAGGGCAAGGCCATCGCCCGCAACGCCGCCAACGACGTGCGCGTCCTGGTGGTCGGCAACCCCTGCAACACCAACTGCCTCATCGCCATGAACAACGCCGAGGGCGTGCCGAAGGACCGCTTCTTCGCGATGACCCGCCTCGATGAAAACCGCGCCAAGAGCCAGCTCGCCAAGAAGGCCAGCGTGCATGTTTCCAAGGTCACCAACTTGTGCATCTGGGGCAACCACTCCGCCACCCAGTATCCGGATTTCACCAATGCCAAAATCCAGGGCCGCCCCGTCACCGACGTGATCTCCCATGTGGAATGGCTCAAGGGCGACTTCATCTCCACCGTGCAGCAACGCGGTGCCGCCATCATCAAGGCCCGCGGCGCATCCTCCGCCGCCTCCGCCGCGAACGCTGCCATGGACACCGTCCGCAGCCTCATCACCCCCACTCCCGCCGGAGACTGGACTTCCGTCGCGGTTTGCTCGGACGGTTCCTATGGCATCGAAAAAGGCCTCATCGCCTCGATGCCCATCCGCACCATTGAGAACGGCAAATGGGAAGTCGTCCAAGGCCTGCCCATCGACGCCTTCAGCCAGGCCAAGATCGACGCCACCATCAACGAGCTCAAGGAAGAGCGCGATGCGGTGAAGGACCTGATCCCCGGCTGATCGGAAACCTTTGCCATCGGATTCTTGCACATCCCCGTCACCTGCTCCGGTGGCGGGGATGTTTTGCATAAGGAG
>RPOS01000031.1 GCA_003820635.1 Verrucomicrobiaceae bacterium
CTCAGTCGGACCGCTTGGAGCGTCGCGACAGACATAAAAAAGCAGGCACCGTGCCAAGTGTGGTGGCGGCTTGTCCTTTTTGAGTTTTTGGAAAACTCCTTGCAGGCCCGGCGTGATGGGCTACGCGTAATTTCGATTCATCACCCATCATGAAAACCATCGTTCCCGCCATCCTCACTGCCACCACCGCCATCATCCTGTCGAACTGCGCTGCTCCGGCCGGCCCCAACACCCAGCGCGGTGCGGCCACCGGTGGCCTGATCGGCGCGGCGGCCGGCGGCATCATCGGCCATCAATCAGGCCGTGCGCTGGAAGGAGCCGCCATCGGTGCCGCCGCTGGTGGCACGGCCGGTGCCCTCTACGGCAACTCCCGCGACCAGGAGCAATACGGCCGTTACTGAAACTCTTGACGCCTTACACTTCTTCCCGCGGGGCATCCGGATTCCGGATGCCCCGTTTTTCAGGGATGATTTTGTGGTTCCGTTCCTCTCACCAACGCTTTTAATCACAGTCACTCATGCTCCGCACCGTCTCACTGCTGCTCGTCCTGCTTGGTTCCACCACTCTGGCGCGTGCGCAGTTCGCGCTGGCGGCGGACTCACCGGCATCCGTGGCGGAAATGGTTGCGGAGGTGAAATCCGTCGCGCCGGGGGCCACCTTCAGCGTCGCGCTCAAGCTCGACCACCCCGCGGGCTGGCACAGCTACTATCGGAATAGTGGCGGCGTGGAGGAGGGGCCAGCCATCCAGTGGACGCTGCCGGAGGGATTTTCGGCAGGGCCCATCCAGTGGCCCGCGCCAGAGGTGAAGGACGGCTTTTTCGGGAAAAGCTTCGTCCATCCGGGTAGCCCCGTTTTTCTAACAGACATCACCGCGCCCGCCACGCTGCAGCCGGGGACGGCGGTGACGCTCGCCGCGCGGGCCACTTGGCAGATCTGCAAGGAGAGCTGCATCAATGAGGAGAAATCCTTCACCTTGAATCTGTCCGCCGGGCCGGTGCTGGAGAAGGATCCCGCCGTGGCCGCGCTGTTTGCAAAGGCACGCGCCAGCCAGCCGGCTCCTGCGGACGGCTGGACCTTCACCGCACAGTCCGATGGCGATGCCATCCTGCTCCGCGCGACTCCTCCGGGCTCCTGGGAGGGCGCGCCGGGCGACTTTGTGCCGGACCAGCCCTTCATCCAATCCGCGAGTTCCGGCGGCTCGATCCAGCGCGATGGCGGGGCATGGCTGCTGCGCCTGCCGCGCGCGCTGAAGGATGCGCTGGATAATGAAATCCCGCAGGGCGACGCGTTCTCCGGCGTTCTAACAGGCGAGCGCCCGCTGGCGGTACCGCTCACGCCGATCTCGGCAGTAGCCGCACCGCCGCCGGCATCGCTGCCAATCGCGCGATACCTGCCCATCCTCGGCGGCATGTTGCTGGGCGGGCTGATCCTCAACCTGATGCCCTGCGTCTTCCCGGTCATCGGCCTCAAGATCATGGGCTTCGTCCAGCAGGCCGGTGCCGACCGCAGGAAAATCGTCCTGCACGGGCTGGTTTTCACCCTTGGCGTGCTCGCGTCTTTCGGCGTGCTCAGCGGCATCCTTTTCGCCGCGCGCTCCGCCGCCGGGGAGCAGATCGGCTGGGGCTATCAACTGCAGAATCCGTGGGTGGTGCTTTCGCTCATGCTGCTGATGTTCGTGCTCGCGCTCAACATGTTCGGCGTCTTCGAGATCGGAGCCTCCGCCACATCCGTGGGCGGCTCGTTGCAGGCGAAACAAGGCATCAGCGGCTCGTTCTTCTCCGGCGTGCTCGCCACCGTCGTCGCCACGCCCTGCTCGGCGCCATTCCTTGGCGCGGCCATCGGTGCGGCCATCGCGCTGCCCGCCTTCCAGTTCTTCGCCGCCTTCGGCTTCATGGCGCTCGGCCTCGCCCTGCCGTATCTGGTCCTTTCCATATTCCCGAAACTCATCGGCCTGCTCCCCCGCCCTGGCGCGTGGATGGAGAGCTTCAAGCAGGCGATGTCGTTCCTGCTCTTCGCCACGGCCGGCTACCTGCTGTGGGTGTATGCCGGGCTGATCGATGCGGAAAACCTGTTAGGCCCGGTGTTCGGGCTGAGCAGCATCGCCTGCGCCTGCTGGATTCACGGCCGCTGGAACCTGCCGCACCGGAAAAAAAGCACGCGCCTCGTGGCCGTGGCCTTCGCCGTAGCCTTTGCCGCCGGCGGCCTCTTCCTTGCCAAACCACCGCCACCCTCCGCGCTGGATTGGCAGCCGTGGAGCATGGAAAAACAGGAGTCCCTGCTCAAGGATGGCCGGCCCGTTTACATCGACTTCACCGCCAAATGGTGCGCCACCTGCCAGGTGAACAAGAAGCGCGCCTACACACCGGAAGTCGTGAAGTTGATGAGAAAAAAAGGTGTCGTCACGCTCAAGGCGGACAAAACCAAGCCCGATCCTGACATCGAGCAGGCCCTGCGGAAATACGGCCGCAGCGCCATCCCGGTGAATGTTCTGTTAGCCCCGGGCAGGGAGCCCGTCATCCTGCCGGAGCTGCTCTCGCCCGCGGATGTGATCCAGGCGCTGGACAAGTTATAAGGTTTCACAAACCGCCGGCGTGGGAATCCTCCCACTTCATTTCCTCGTCGGTGAAATAGCGCACGCGCACTTTCTTGAACTCCTTGGTGGAGTAGAGCGCGTGGCGGTCCGTGATGCCGGTGGCCTCGGCGATGGCGGCGAGCGTTTGCTCGCACTCCTCCTCGCTCTTGCCGTGGACCATGGTGAAGAGGTTGTAGGGCCAGTCCGCATAACTCGGGCGCTGGTAGGCATGACTCACGGCGCGGAAGCCGGCCATGGTTTCACCGAGTTTTTTAAGCGCCTCCGGATCATCCTGCGGCCCTGCCCACACGCCCATGGCATTGGCTCCGAAGCCCGCCTTGCGGTGGTGCAGCACGGCGGCGAAACGGCGCATCCGGCCTGTTGTTAGAAACCGCTGGTGCATGGCCACCGCCTCGTCGAAGGATAGCCCGAGCTCTTTGGCCACGGCGACGAAGGGCTCCGCCACGATTGGCAGGTCGCGCTGCATCAGGCGCACGAATTCGATTTCCTTGGCGGTGAGTGGCTGCGCCTCCCGGCGGTTCGCCTCGGTGTAGGCGGGCTTGCTCTGGTCGTCGGGTTTTGCCGAACCTTCCACATCGAAGCGCACGCCGATCTTGAACAGCCGCAGGGTGGGCAGCAGGCGGGTGGTTTCAGCGCCGGAGAGCTTGTGGAGCAGGTCCACGGTGCCATCCAGGCCGAGCTTGCTGGTGGGCGGCACGGCGATGGTGTACCAGAGGTTGAACTCGTGGTTGCGCAGGTAGTTGTGGCTCACGCCGGGGTGCGAGTTGATCACGGCCACGGCGGCATCCAGTTTTTCCGGGGCGATTTTTGCGGCGACCAGGCTGGAGGCGTAGCCGAGGCTGCGGGTGTCGAAAATCGCACTGATCTGGCGGATGACTTTCGCCTCTTTGAGGGCTTTCACCCGGGCGAGCGTCTCGTCTTCGGACAAACCACAGCGGCTCCCGAGATCGGCGAAGGGCCGCGTGGTGAAGGGCACGGTTTCCTGCAGGACTCCCAGCAAGGCGGCATCGGCGGCATCGGTCGTGGCGTTCATCTGGCGCGCAACGTAGCAGCCCGCACGCGCAGCGGAAGCCGGGAATTCCATCCGCCACACGCCTGAATTTGGGATGGCGCGCGCCGCGCTTTCCACGTATCTCCGCAGCCGCTTCACGGCGTTCATTTCCATGACTCCCGATCTCACCGTCATCAAGGCCGGCACCGGCGTGCTCACCAAATCCGCCGACGGCACGCTGGACCGCGCGGCGCTGGTGCATCTCGTTTCCGCCATCGCGGGGCTCATCGATGCCGGCCACCGCTGCCTGTTCGTGTCCTCCGGCGCGGTGGGCTCCGGCGTTTCGGCCTTCGGCCTGGCCGAGTATCCCAAGGACACCGCCACCCGCCAGGCTTGCGCCGCCGTGGGCCAGGCACGGCTGATGCAGACCTACAGCAGCCTGTTTGCAAACTTCGAGATCACCGTGGCGCAGGTGCTTCTAACAACCGCCGACCTCGGCACGCAGGAGCGCGCGGGCTACGTCTCCGACACGCTCGGCCGCCTGCTCGCGGAGCCGCGCATCCTGCCGATCATCAACGAAAACGACTCGGTGGCCGTGGAGGAGCTGAAATTCGGCGACAATGACATGCTTTCCGTGCGCGTGGCGAAACTGGCCGGTGCGCAACGCGTGATCCTGCTCACCAGCGTGGACGGGCTGCTGGATCCTTCCACCGACGCGCTCATCACCGAGGTGGCGGACATCGACGACGTCTTCCGCCACGTGCGCGATGACAAGGGCCGCTTCTCGATGGGCGGCATGGCCTCGAAACTCGCCGCCGTGAAATTCGCCGTGGAGGCCGGCATCGAGACCCACATCGCCCATGGCCGCCATCCGGACCGCCTCGCGGGAATCGTCGCCGGCAAGGGGATTTCCACCAAATTTCACGCCCGGGCCGAGCGCTGAAGCACCATGCAGATCAAGTCCGCCGAGTTCATCACCAGCGCCAGTGGCCTGGAGCAATGCCCGGACTGGGCGCATCCGGAGTTCGCCTTCATCGGCAGGTCAAACGTCGGCAAGTCCTCGCTCATCAACCTGCTGGCCAACCGCAGCGCGCTGGCCAAGGTCTCCGCCACGCCGGGCAAGACCCGCCTGCTGAATTTCTTCTTGATCAACGGCGCATGGAGCCTGGTGGACCTGCCCGGCTACGGCTTCGCCAAAGTGGCCGAAAGCGAGAAATTCGACTTCAACGAGCGCGCCGGCGATTACCTTGAGCGGCGGCCCAACCTGCGCCGCGTCTTCGTGCTGATCGATTCCCGCCACAAGCCGCAGCGCATCGACCTGGATTTCCTCTCCTGGCTCGGCGGCACCGGCGTGCCCTTCTCGCTGGTTTTCACCAAGACCGACAAGCAGTCCGCCGCAAAAACCAAGGCCGCCATCGCATTGTTTGAGGAAACCCTGGCCCCGCTCGTGCCCGTGCTGCCGGAGGTGCTCACCAGCTCCGCAAAAACCCGCGACGGCCGCTCCGCCATCCTTCACGCCATATTCACGTGTTGATCCGGCTATCCGAGGGAGCTTCCCTCACCCCCGTGATCCAGAAGTGGAAAGGCTCTGCCGCGAGGGAAATCAACCAACATCACAAGCGCGTCGGAACCATCTGGGCACCGGACTACTATGACCGTTGCATCAGGGACCAAAACCATCTCTACGATTCCATCGCCTGCATCTACAATAATCCCGTGAAAGCAGGGCTTTGTGGTAAATGTGCCTTTTCATCCAAGGAAATTCAACGGAGCGCGGACTGAAGTCCGCGCTCCTTTCGCTCGCACAAAAATTTCCCAGGATTGAGCAGGTCTTCCGGATCGAGCGCGTGCTTGAGGGTTTGGTGGACATCGAAGGAAACCTCGCCGAGCGCCTGGCGCGCCCAGCGTTTCTTGGCGAGGCCCACGCCGTGTTCGCCGGTGATGGCTCCGCCGTTTTCGAGCACCCAGTGGAACAACAGGTCGAGCGCGTGATCGGCGCGCTCTCTAACAGCCGGGTCATGGTAGTCGCCGACCATCAGGTTGGTGTGGATGTTGCCATCGCCGGCATGGCCGAAACAGGCGACGGGGATGCCGGTCTCCGTTTGCAGGCGTTTCGCGAATTCCACCAACTCAACAAGCCTGGAACGCGGCACGACGATGTCCTCGTTGAGCTTGGTGAGGCCTGTGTCCCGCAAGGAATAGGAAAACTCGCGCCGCAACTGCCAGATCCGCTCGCAGGAGGGTTCGTCCGGCGCTCGCTCGATGAAGCTTGCGCCGAGCTTTGTTAGAAGTTGATGGAGCTCCTCAAGTTCCGCGGCGACGGCGGCCGGGCGGCCGTCGATCTCGACGATGAGGTGCGCGTTTCCAGGCGGGAATGTTTCGGCACCGAGCCGCTTGCGGGCGGCGGCGAGCGTGAAGGCGTCGGTGATTTCCAGCGCGGATGGAAGATGGCCGGCGTTGAGAATGGCCTGCACGGCGGCGGCGGCCATCGAGAATTCGGGAAAGATCGCCGCAAGCATCGCGCGGCTCGCGGGTTTCGGGATGAGCCGCAGCGTGGCCTCGGTGATCACGCCGAGCATTCCTTCCGATCCCGTGAAGAGGCCGATGAGGTCAAAGCCGGTCTTGTTCTTGTGAAGACGTCCGCCGGTGCGCAGCACGCGGCCATCGGCCAGCACCACTTCAAGGCCGAGCACATAACTCCGCGTGACGCCGTATTTCAAACACCGCGGTCCGCCAGCATTGGTGGCGATGTTGCCGCCGATGGAGCATTCCTTAAGCGATGCGGGATCCGGCGGGTATTCCCAGCCGACGGCGCGGGCCGCCTCCTGCAGATCGCGGGTGATGACGCCGGGCTGCACGATGGCCACACCGTCCTCCGGGTGCATGCCGAGGATGCGGTTCATGCGCATGACGGAAAGCGCGATGCCGCCCTGCACCGGCACGCAACCGCCGACGTAGCCGACGCCCGCGCCGCGAGTGGTCACCGGGATGCCGCGCTCGCTGGCGAAGGTGAGCACGGCGGAAACATCCGCCGTGGATTCCGCGAATACCACGGCATCCGGCGGATGGCTGGCGGACCATTTGTCTGCCGAGTGGGCGGCGATGACCGCGCCCGCAGCACTCGCTTTTTCCTCACCAAGCAATGAAACCAGCGGGGCGAACCAATCGGGAGGCGGATCTTGCATGGCGAAAACGGAGCAACTTGTCCGCGCGGGCAAAGTCGCGGAAAACCCCTCACAGCGTCAACCATGGAGTCAACACCGGGTTTGCAATGCGCCGCGCAAACCGTCATTTCCCAAGCGTGTCCCAGCCGTATCTCTCGCTCGAAGCCGAACTGCACGACGCGTTCTGGAATGCGGAGGACGGCGGCTCGGAACTCCGGTTGATGGCCGGATTTCTGAAAAAACATCCCGGACCGGCGTTGGAGATCGGCTCGGGTTCCGGGCGTTTGATGTTTCCGCTGCTGCAGGCGGGCATGGAGGTGGAGGGCCTTGAACTCTCGCCGGACATGCGCGCGCTCGGAGAAGGGAAGGCGGCGGAGCTTGGCCTGAAGCCGCTGGTTCACGCAGGCGACATGTGCACTTGGAAACCGCACCGCCGCTACGCCGCACTGCTGGCACCGGCCTTCACCCTGCAACTCGCCGCGGATCCCGCCGCCACGCTGCGCCACTGGCACGGCTGGCTGGAGAACCGCGGCGGGCTTTATCTAACAGTTTTCATGCCTTACGCGGAACTGGATGGCGCACTGCCGGAAAACTCCTGGTATCACGATCACCAGGCGGCGCTGCCCGACGGCAGGATCGGCTTGTTAGAAACCCGCCACCAGCTTGACCGGGAAAGGCGGCTGCTCCATCGCGAGCACCGCTATTCGATCCCGGGTGATCCACCGGTGACGCACCGCTCGCGCCAGACGATCCGCTGGATCGGGCATGGGGAAATGCTTTGGCTGCTGGAAGAAACAGGCTACCGGCTGGAGCGGTTTTTCACGGACTTCGATCCAAACCGTGAAAACGCCGATCCGGATGACGGGGAGTGTGAGGGAATCGTTACCTATCAGGTCACCAGGCGGGGGTGATTTCCTCAACCTCCGCTCAAACGAACACTCAATCGCCATTCTTGACGAGGCGGGCCGGAAAGGACTACAAACTTTTCGTGCCAAGGATTATTACATTATTTGCCACCGTGGTTCTCGTCAATTCCGCATCGAGCCAGACTTGGGAGCGTGAGGACGTAGGATTTGACAGCATCCAGAGCCGGGCGAGGGATCTTGCCAACAAACCGTATGAAACGCCGGACAAGAACAGGCTGCCGGTCTGGATGTACGAGTTGACATACGATCAATACCGGGACATCCGCTTCAATCCGAACCAGGCGCTTTGGGCTAACGAAAAACTGCCGTTCCGCGCGATGTTTTTCCATCCCGGCTACCTTTTCCGCGAGCCGGTGACGCTCAATGAATTCACCAGCAGCCACCAGCAGCAGATCCGGCTGTCCGAAGCGTATTTCAATTACGGTCCGCTGATCCAGAAGCACGGGGATCTGCCGCCGGACGGTGGCTTCGCGGGCTTCCGGCTGCACGCCCCGCTCAACAACCCGGATTACTTCGACGAGCTCGTCGTCTTCCAAGGAGCCAGCTACTGGCGGGCGCTGGGGAAAAACCAGCACTATGGCATTTCCGCACGCGGCATTGCGGTGGATACCGGCATTGATGGCGTGACCGAGGAGTTTCCCAGCTTCCGGGAATTCTGGCTGCGCAAACCAGACCCGGATGACACCCACGCCCGTTTCTACGCGCTGCTCGACGGCCCGTCCTTCTCCGGTGCCTACGCCTTCAGGGTGTATCCCGGCAACGAGACGATCATGGATGTGAAGGCCGTCATTTTCACCCGCCGGGCCGTGCGGCGCCTGGGCATCGCGCCGATGTCGAGCATGTTCTGGTTCGGAGAAAACTCGCGCCGCCGCTTCGATGACTTCCGGCCGGAAGTGCATGACTCGGATGGCCTGGCGATCCGCATGGGCACCGGCGAACGGCTGTGGCGGCCGCTTGCCAACGACTCCGGCAAGCTCGAGTTCAGCTTCTTCAACATGGAAAAGTGCGATGGCTTCGGCCTGTTGCAGCGCGACCGTCGTTTCAGCGCTTATGAGGACGGCGAGGCGGCTTACCATGCGCGGCCGTCGCTGTGGATCGAGCCCACCTCGGACTGGGGACCGGGACGCGTGATGCTGATGGAGATCCCCACCACCAATGAGCTCGCGGACAACGCGGTGGCGATGTGGGAACCTGCCGGCGTGCCACAGCCCGGCGAGCGCATCGAGTTTTCCTATCGCCAGCACTGGACGCTGGACGAGGATCCCTCGCAGGCCGGTGGCCATGTCGTGGCCACGCGCAGCGGCGTGCATGACTGGCAACCCGAACAACGCACCATCGTGGTGGAATTCATGGGGCCGAACCTGGAAAAAATCAGTGAGATCCCGCTCGAAGCACAGGTGCAGGCCGTCGGCAACGGAGCTGAAAAAATCAAGATCCAGGGCGTGACCGTGCAGCCGATGCCGGAAAACCGCTGGCGCGTCTCGTTCCAAATCGCCCCCGCCACGGAAGGCGCCAAACTTGCGGATGCCGGCCCCGTCGAGCTCCGCTGCTACCTCAAGCGCGGCGAAGATTTCCTCACCGAAACATGGGTTCACCGCGTCATTCCCTAGACGGCCTGCGCCCGCTCACCGAGGACGAGCTCAGCGAGTGGGAGGAAGCCTACGCCGCAGTGGAAGCCTACCTTCAGGCCCTGCGTCTGCGCAACCGCCTGCTCGTCGCGGAACTCGTGCGCGGCATCCTGTGGCGCGCCTCCGCCCGCCGCGTGGATGAACCGGAGAAACCCGCGCGCCTGCTGGCGATGGAGGAGGCTCTGATGGAAGTGGCCGAGTGGACCCAGGACGTGCTCGACGTGCCTTTGGAAAACCGCCGACTCGCCGCGCGCGGCCGACTCGCGCTGCTGCTGGCGGGCATGCCGGACAAGTGGCAGGGCGTGTTTCTCACCCCCGCTCCTTGGCCGCCGGCCTTTGTCGAGGCGATGAAAAAATCCTACCTTGCCGCCGGCCCGCGCTTCGCCGCCCTGACGATGGTGCCCAAGCCTCTTGAGCTCAACGCGATCGGCAGCGGCGCCGCCCAATGGTGGGAAACCATGGACCGCAAGCCCATCACCCGCATCATGTTCACCGGCGCGCTGCTTGCCATCATCACCCTCATCGCGTGGTTCATCTTCCTCGGCTGATGGAAACGCCCGATCTCTCGCCACCTGATTCCGGCAAGCTGTTTTTCAGCCGCTTTCGCACAGTTGTCAGGCGCACGCTGTTTTTCGGCAGCATTGTGATCGTGAACCTCGCCGCCACCCTGTGGCTCGCCGACCTGTTCTGGCGCATGGGTTTCCAAAAGGCGCACTTTCCACTGCTGGCGGTTTTCATCGTGCTCAACGGCCTGCTGGTGCTGGGCTCTTTCCACGCCATCTTCGGCGCGCTGGACATGCTCACCGGCCGCAAGCGCGCCGTGCGCATCACCCGGCTTGCCGAGGGAAAGTCCGGCCCGCTGGCCAAACGCCACGCCGTGGTCATGCCGGTTTACAACGAGGACAGCGTCAAGGTCTGCGCCCGCATCGAGGCGATCTACCGCTCCATCGAAGCCACCGGCCATCTCGATTCGTTTGATTTCTTCATCCTCAGCGACACCCGGGATCTGGACCTGTGGGTGCTCGAGGAAACCGCGTGGACCAATCTCTGCCGCCGCCTAGGCGGCTTCGGCCGCATCTACTACCGGCGTCGTAAAACCAATGAGAACCGCAAGGCAGGCAACATCGGTGACTTCGTCCGCACCTGGGGCGGCGGCTATGAGGCCATGCTCGTGCTCGATGCCGACAGCCTGATGGATGGCGCGGACATCGTGAAAATGGCCCGCGTGATGGAGGACTATCCGCGGCTCGGCATCATCCAGACGCCGCCCAAGCTCATCCGCGGCTCCTCGGTCTTCACCCGGCTCCAGCAGTTCGCGATGCGGCTCTACGGCCCGCTTTTCATCCGCGGGCTCAACTACTGGCAGCTCGGCGGCGGCAGCTACTGGGGCCACAACGCGCTCATCCGGCTCAAGCCGTTTTCCGAATATTGCGAACTTCCCGCCCTGCCCGGCCGCGAGCCGTTTGGCGGGCGCATCCTCAGCCATGATTTCGTCGAGGCCGCGCTGATGGTCGCCGAAGGCTGGGAAGTCTGGCTCGCTTGGGACATCGAGGGCACCTACGAGGAAGCCCCGCCCACACTGGCGGACCACCTCATCCGGGACCGCCGCTGGATGCAGGGAAACCTCCAGCACCTGTGGCTCATCTTCGCGCGCAAGCTGCCGTTTCCCACCCGCATGCACCTCTTCATGGGCATCATGGCCTATCTCGGCAGCCCGCTGTGGTTTCTGTTCCTTCTGTTAGGAACCTGGATCGCCTGGGACCGCTTTTCCAGCAGCCTGAGCCAGCTGCCCTTCGAGAGTTATGTGGACCGCTGGTTCGGCTTCAACGGCGTGGAGCAAAGCCTGGTGCTCACCGCCTTCATCTTCCTGCTGCTGTTCCTGCCGAAAATGCTCGCCGTCAGCCGCGCCATCCTCGTGCCATCCATCCGGCGCTCCTTCGGCGGGTTGCTGCCCATTCTGGCCGGCTCCTTTTTGGAAACCCTCGTTTCCATGCTGCTCGCGCCCTGCATCATGGCCGCGCACACCCTCATGGTGCTCAGCATCTTCCTTGGCCGCGCCGTCGGCTGGAACACCCAGAACCGCGAGACCGACGGCACCTCGTGGGGCGACGCCATTCGCTTCCACGCCTTCCCCACCCTGCTCGGCGCGGCCTGGACCGCCCTGGCCGTGAACATCAGCCCGGTCTTCGCCGCGTGGATGTCGCCCATCCTGTTAGGATTGCTGCTGTCCGCCCCGGTTTCGGTTTGGACCAGCCGCGCGCGCTACGGCAAGGCGCTCGCCCGTCACAAGATCCTCTCGACCCCGGAGGAGCTCAAGCCGCCGGATGTCATTCTCCTGGCTGATGGCGCGACCGCCGCGGTCGATCCGGCGCTTGATGGCTCCGCCGCCTCCCGCCGCGGCGTCATTGCCGCCGTCGTCGATCCCTACGTCAACGGCGTGCATGTCTCGCTGTTGGAACAATCCGAGCTTTCGGATGTCGACGAGGCGCTGGCCGAGCGCTGCCTGGCCCTCGGTCCTTCCGGAGTTTCAAAAAACGAGCTCTCCGAGCTACTCTACCTTGCCCCGGCCATGCTGCTGATGCACCGTGCGGTGTGGTTGCGCCCCGTGGAGGGCATCCACTCCGTCTGGACCCAAGCGGTGGAAAGCTACCGCCGGCGCCTCGATCAGACCCCGCCCCCCGGATCCACTTAACCCGAATTTCCCGATGCTCCAGATCAATCCCAACCTCTCGGACCTCGTTTCCGACGCGGCATCGAGCCTGTTCTCCCGACTCCAATCCAAGGCCACCATCACCGCCGCCGCCCCCGGTCGCGTCAACCTCATCGGCGAACACATCGACTACTGCGACGGCTTTGTCATGCCCTTCGCCATCGACCGCTACATCGTCATCG
This sequence comes from Verrucomicrobiaceae bacterium, assembly GCA_003820635.1. The sequence goes on from RPOS01000031.1 coordinate 12,195, forward strand.
CCGGCTGCGCCAACGGCACCACGGATGCCCGCATCGCCACCGCCCTCGGCGGGGAAATCGCTGTCTTCAATGTCTCCAAACCCCAGCACGAGGGCGAGCCGAAGTGGACCAACTACATCCGCGGCGTCATACGCGGCTTCCAGGACCGCGGCCACCATATCCCTGGCTTCGACGCCTGCATCATCTCCTCCGTCCCCGGCGGCGCGGGGCTCTCCTCTTCCGCCGCCTTGGAGCTGGCCACCGCCACCTTCCTCGAAGGCCTGCTCGATACCCGCCTCGACACCAAGGAAAAGGCCTTGCTCTGCCAAAAGGCCGAACACGACTTCGCCCACGTGCCCTGCGGCATCATGGACCAGTTCGCCTCCGCCTTTGGAAAACCAAACCGGTTGGTCTTAATCGATTGCCAATCCGGCGAACCGGAGCTCGTACCCTTTGAAAACCCGGATCTCACCGTGCTGATCTCCAACACCATGGTTCACCACGAACTCTCGGACGGAGGCTACGCCGCCCGCCGCAAGCACACCGAGGAAGGCCTCGCCATCCTCGGCCGCGCATCCTGGCGGGATGTGACCGCCGCCGATGTCCAGGCGAACTGGGACAAACTCGGCGATCCGATCAACCGCCGCGCCCGCCACGTGGTCGGCGAGATTTCCCGCACCATCGCCGCCTCCTCCGCGCTGGCGAGAAACGATTTCGAAACGCTCGGCCCGCTGATGGCCGCCAGCCATGATTCCCTGCGCGACGACTTCGAGGTTTCCTGCAGCGAGCTCGACACCATGGTCGAGATCGCCCGCAAGATCGGCCGCAAGGGGGGCGTGATCGGAGCCCGCATGACCGGCGGCGGCTTCGGCGGCTCCACCGTCACCCTCTGTGAGTCCCGCAAGGCCGCGGACATCGCCGCCACGCTCGCCGCGGAATATGAAAAAGCCACCGGCATCACCCCGCAGATCTTCGCCTCGCGTCCCTCGCAAGGCGCGCATCTGGTGCAGTGAGCCTTTTCCATCCAACGACTATCCCAGCAAGTCGATGAATCGTTCCGTCGTCATTCCGGCGCTGCGGAGCAGGCCGCGAAGAGTGCCTTTGGCAAGTTCCTTGTGATCGGGAACCGAGAGGCTGGCGATGTGGCCCGGTTTGATCAGGATCATGTGGCTTCCCCGCTGGCGGGCAAAGGTCCAACCGTCCTTGAGAAATGCATCACGGGGCCTCCCGTCCGCTGATGGTGGGAAGGCTGGCCATGGCGGATCAGGCGACGGCTACCTCCACGAGGCGGGTTTCCACCGTGAGCGGCATGCCCTGCTCGGCGCGGACCTCCAGACAGCCGAGAATGGCCTCATGGATGCTTGCCACAGCCTCGTCCTTGGTTGCGCCCTGGCTGATGCAACCGGGGATGGACGGACACTCGGCGATCCAGATGCCGTCCTCATCGCGTTCCAGTGTGATGACGAATTTCATGGCGGCAAGTTGGCATCAGGTGTCTGGCTTGGCCAGTTTTTTGACGGAATCATCAATGGATCATTCTTCCGGAAAGCATTGATGCAGAGAAGTCCTCCCTGTCAGCGCCAAGCCGCCTTCCACGCCTCGAACTCCGACGGCCGCACACGGTAGCGGGCGAAGTTTCCCTCGTGGATGCCGGCGAGGGTTTCCTCGGCGGCGGCGACGAAGCGTTTGCGGTCGCTTTCGATGATGGATTCTTCCGCCCAACGGCGCAGGCGGGCGACGGCTTCGCGGCGGGTGCAGCGGGCACGGATGATTTCCGCAACCGTGTCTGGAAGCTGTGGCGTTTGGCCCGCTTCCAGCTTCGTCCGGCCCAGCCGCGTCAGTTGATAAATCGTGGAGCGGGTTTCCCCATGGCGATCCACCAAGCCCGCCTCGCGCAGTCGATTGAGGCGGTTCAGGGCGGTCCGCCGGGGCAGAGGAGGAACGAATGCCGCCTCATAATCCAAGGCTCCCATTTCCGCGTTCAGCCGGAACGGTTCGAGCCATTCTTTCGAAATCGGGCGGTTCATGGCGAGAAAATGGCACGCATTTCACCGATTTCAGCCGCCGCCGCCCTTCAGCTCCATCCACGGCTGGAACTCCGGCGGGATGGGAGCCTCGAAATGGTGGCGCCGGCCGGTGATCGGGTGCTCGAAAGCGAGTTTCCACGCGTGCAGCATCAGCCGCTCGGGCAGTGTGGGGTTTTTCGAGGGCTTGCCGTAAATCGGATCGCCGACGATGGGCGTGCCCTTGTGGTGGAGGTGGACGCGGATCTGGTGGGTGCGGCCGGTGTGGAGATGGCAGAGCACCAGCGCGGTGAGCGTGGCGGCGTCGGTGGCGAGCACCACGTAATCGGTGATGGCCGTCTTGCCCCCCGGCGGGTTGACCACGGCCATCTTCTGGCGGTTCACCGGATGGCGGCCGATGTGGGTGAAAACCGTGTCCTTAGCCGGCTTCGGAATGCCGTGCGTCACCGCCAGATAGATTTTCTCCATCGTGCTGCGCTCGGAAAACTGCGTCACCAGCGATTGATGCGCCGCATCGGACTTGGCGACGACGAGGCAGCCGGAGGTGTCCTTGTCCAAACGGTGGACGATGCCCGGGCGTTCGACACCGCCGATGCCGGAAAGCCGGCCCTTGCAATGATGCAGCAGCGCGTTGACCAGTGTGCCATCGGGATTTCCCGGCGCGGGATGGACCACCATGCCGTGCGCCTTGTTGATGACGATGAGATCGTCATCCTCATAAAGAATTTCCAGCGGGATGTCCTGCGGCGCGTTGTCCAGCGGCACCGCCTCGGGCAGGGCGATGGCGATGAGGTCGCCGGTTTTCACCGCATCGCGCGGCTTGGCGGGCTGGCCGTTGACGATGATGAATTGCTCGCGGATGAGCGCCTGGATGCGCGAGCGAGAGAGATCCGTCAGACGCGCGGCAAGAAACGCGTCCAAACGATCTGCGGAGGCATCGGCACGAATTTCCACGGCATGAGTGTCTGCGGCGGGAAATCCGCCCGCAAGGTTCAAGTTCAGACATCCCGGGCCAGCGCATCACCATGCTTCCCGCGCTCCAGACAAAAAACGCCCGGTCCTTGTTGAAGGACCGGGCGCTGGATGTTTGGCAGGAGAAACCCTGCGTTTGGACCGGCGGACCCGATTCATCCGATGGGGGGGATGATGAACCGGGCCTTCCGGAAAAATTTAGGACCTGCCGCGAGGGGCGTTATTTCACCACCTTGTAGCGTGCAAACACCTTGGCCGGGCTGCCTCCGGTGATGGTCGCGGTGACTTCCACCAGATCCGGCGTGCCCGCCGCGACGGTCACTGGCGCGCCGAAAGTCACGGTGATGCCGCCGGCGCTCGCGCTCGAGGCCCGCCAGTTGGTGAGATCCGTGGACCACTCGTAGCTGGCCGTCAGATCCGATGCCGGCGTGGCGTTGCGCGTGTGCCGGAAAATCAGGTTGCCGCTGCTGGTGGAAACATTCGTCAACCCTTGGCTGGGGGCCGCCGGGCTGCTGCCCAGGATGTTTTCCAGGGAGTTGGCCAAACCGTCATTGTCGGGGTCGCCCGTGGCACTGAGGTCCGGGTTGGTGAAGCCGCTGAAATCGTAGCCGGACATCCAGTTGGCAAAGGTGTTGGAAGGCGGCACCACCGGCACGTTGGAGATGCCGGGCGTGTCTTTGACATCCGCGAGCACCGAGTTGTCGGGCGTCTGGGTCGTGCCAAAAGGTCCGAGCGCCCAGGTTCCTCCATCCGCCGTGCGATACACATGACTGGTGGCGGCATCTCCAGCCATACCGACGCCCGGGCCGATGTTCAGGAAACCCAGCGAACTGCCGTATGCCAATTCGGTTTCGCTGGGGATACTCACATTGCTGAGCAGGCCGATGCCGTCCGCAATGAATGCCCATGGCGTGGAATCGAGGGTGCCGTCGTCGTTTGTATCCAAATCCTGACCGTTGCTTCCGGTGAACCCGGAAACGAGCAGGTGGGTGACGTTGTCTTCGTTCTCGAAATCCAGGTTTGTAACCAACTGGTCCGGCGTCGCGGTGAAGTCAGCGACTTGATCGCCATCGGTATCGGAATCCACCGGCAGGCTGGCCTGCTTGGCGACGAGATAAAACTCACCGGGCTGCAGGGTGACGCCAGTGGCCAGGGCCGTGACGTTTTCAATCACTCCACTGCCACCGGTTCCGTCCCCAATCACGATGTAGCTCAAATTATCGAGGCTGACCGCTACCGATCCAGCGTTGTAGAGCTCGAAGTATTCGAAACCATCACCATTGTCGTCGTCCACCCGGATTTCGTTGATGACCACCGGGAAGGTCGGGTCGGTCGGGTCATCCAGCACGGTGACCTGGGCGCTGGCCGGCAGGAAGCCGATGGCCGAGACGGTGAAGGTGACTGCTTGGTCGCCGATGAGCCAGAGATTGTCTTTGGCATTGATGACGAACTGCGCGCTGCTTTGTCCGGCAGGGATTGTCACGGAGACCGCCTCATCCGCCACTTCCGCCACGCTGCTGTTGCTGCTTGCGATCAGGACGATGAGATCAGAGCTGGTGTCTCCGCTGCGGGTGACGGTAGCGGTGGAAGTGGATGGGGCGGTGCTTTCGTTGATCGATGAGGGACTGAGGCTGAGCGTGAGGGTGCCGATGGGCTGGCTGGCGCTCAGATACCAGGCGTCGCTCTCCAGCGCGGATGCCACTTCCGCCAGCGTCTTGGTGGCCCAGACACCGGAGTAGTTGAGGATGGAGGAGCCGCTGTTGAAATCGAAGCCAGGGCCATGGTTCAGACGGTAAAACGATTTGTCCGCACCATCGTTGGCGACGAAGGAAACCGCGTCCACCACCTCAGCCTGGGTGAAGCCGGGGCCATTGTAGAGCACCACGCTGTCGTCGCCGTTGAAGGCGGTGCAGCCGCCGTTGTCGGAGACATCAAAGTTGGCAGCGGCATACACAGGAACCGTGGCTGCGGAATTCGCCACCAGCAGGCTGCCGTTGGCCGGAATGATGTAGCCGCTCAAATCCGTGATGCGGGTGGTGGTGTTGGTGCCGGATTTCCAGTCCTGGTTGTTGGCAGGAGAGGTGTTGCTCCATGCCGTCACCCTGTAGCCATCCAGCGCGATGTCGCTGCCGGTCAGGTTTTTCAGCTCGATGAATTTGTCACTGGAGGCCCCCTCGTAATACTGGCTGATGACCACGGCCGGCGCGGCGCGGGTGGTGAAGTTCCATGTGGAGGAGCCGGAAATGGCGGCCGTGCCGTTGGTGGCGGCATCGGTGAAGGCACCGGCGCTGACTTCCACGTAGTAGCCGGTGGCGTAATCGAGCACCACGGAGGGATCGATGGTGGCGGTGCTGCCGGAGACGGTGACCTGGCCGCTGGAAACCGCGATGCTCTCCACAACGCTGGCGTCCGAACTCTTCTTGATCGCCACCGTGCCGTTGCCTTTGACGATGCCCTCGTCATAGGAAATCACCAGATTGGTGGTGGGTATGGCGTTGCTGCTGTTGTCCGCCGGAGCAAAGGAAACGCGGGCCGGCGCGGTGAGATCCGGCGTGGAGGTGGTGAAGTTCCAGGTGGTGGTGTCGGCAATGCCCGTGAAGTTGTTGTTTGCCGCATCCTTGAAAGCCCCGGCGTCGATGTTGACGTAATAGGCGGTGCTGGATGCGAGGCTGGCCGGCAGCGTGATCGTGGCCGTGACACCGCTGACACTGACCGCCGTGTCCGTCACCGGAATTGTTGTCACCGTGCTATTGCCCGTGAGCGTGATGTTGCCCGTGCCCTTGGTGATGTTCTCGCTGAACACGATCACCAGTGCGGTGGTCGCAGCGGCCGGAACATTCGTCGCATTGTCCGCAGGCGTCCGAGTGGCGATCGTGGGTGGGGTGGTGTCGATTCCAGTGGTCCACTGGAAATTGTCGATCATGATGCGTTCTCCATTTGTCCTGACCACCCGGACCTTGAGTTGGCCCGCCGTCACTGTTGTGGGGGATGGCAAGGTGAATGTGAGTGTTTTCCATGCGCTGGAGTTATCTAGAAACGCATTGTTGATGGCAATGCCCGTGGACGTGTAAGTGGCGCCGGAATCCGTGCTGTATTCGACTGTGTAAATTGGATCGGGATTCCCATCCCAACACCGAACATCAAAACCAAAGCCTGCAATGGTCATGGAGGCACCGTAGGTAGCCGTTAACATTGAACCACTGCCGTCTTGCAATCTCCAAGAATATGTCCCTAAGGCTCCAGGAAAACCATCCTGTACGGATGTGCCGTTTCTAATAACGCTGGTGCCCATAAAATTCCAGTTAGCTTCCGTATAGCTGTGATTGGAATAAGATGTGAAAGAGCCGCTTCCTTGTGTCCAGTTTGCAGCTGTATCGAAATTGATGGTGCTGGTGCTTTGGGCGTTTGCTGCAAGCGGGCTGGCGATCATCGCTGCAACGGCGATCCATTTCGTCCAGCGGGCGTGGCCGGGCTGGCGGGGAGGGGTTGAGGGAGTTGTTTGGAATTTCATGGTGGGGATGGTTAGGGGAAACGTTGGGGAAGTTGCGGAGCGGACGGCGGAGCGCACGCTTTGAAATGTGTCGCATTCGTTACCGGGGGTAAGAAAAGTAAAATGTGCGCCAGCGGCGGGAATTTTTCGGACGGCGGGCGCGGGTGGCCTTGGAGCAGGGCCGACTCATCAAAAAGATCCGGATCCACCGCAAAGCCGCAGAAGCCGCAAAGGGTCGCAAAGAATCCGGGGAATGGGCTTCCAGCCCGCCTCGGACGGCGGGCACTGGTCCGCCGGCTTTTTTGCGAAGGCTGGATCCTGCCTGCCGTTGCGGCTTTCCCCGGCATGTCCGGGCTGGAATCCCGGACGCCGCAGCCTCAGCCCGGGGGTTTGGAGTGGCCAAGCGGCGGGCGGCGGCCTAGGAAACGAGCCATGCACATCGTCATTCTGGATGGCCACACCCTCAATCCCGGCGACAACCCATGGACGCCGCTGGAGCAACTCGGCACCCTCACCGTGCACGAGCGCACGCCGGAGGACCTCATTGTCAGCCGCGCGGCGGAAGCGGATATCGTGCTCACCAACAAGACGCCGCTCTCCGCCGCCACGCTCGCCCGGCTGCCAAAACTCCAAATGGTTTCCGTGCTGGCCACCGGCTACAACATCGTGGATGTGGCGGCGGCCCGCGCGCGCGGCATCCCGGTGTGCAACGTGCCGGGCTACAGCACCAACGCCGTGGCGGAGTTCGTGATGGCGCTGGTCCTGGATTTCTTCAAGCAGGCGCGCTTCCACAGCGAGCTCGTCCACCAGGGAGAATGGCAGCGCTGCCCGGATTTTTGTTTCTGGCAAAACCCGCATTTCAGCGAACTGGCCGGCAAAACCATCGGCATCGTCGGCTTCGGTGCCATCGGCCGGCGCCTCGGCGAGTTGGCCGCCGCCTTCCAGATGAGAGTGCTGGCGTCCAGCCGCTCGCGCCAGGCGGACGTTTCCTACCCTTTCGAGTGGGAGGATGCGGATGGCATTTTCGCCCGCGCCGATGTGGTCTCGCTGCATTGTCCGCTGACGCCGGAAACCGATGGCCTGGTCAACAAGCACCGGCTCTCGCTCATGAAACCCGGTGCCTTTCTCGTCAACACCGCCCGCGGCCCGCTGGTGGTCGAGCAGGACCTCTGCGACGCGCTCAACGCCGGCACCATCGCCGGCGCTGCCTGCGATGTGGTTTCCGCCGAGCCGATCCACGCGGACAACCCGCTGCTGCGCGCCAAAAACCTCACCCTCACTCCCCACATCGCGTGGGCCGCGCTGGAGGCGCGCCGCCGCCTGATGGAGATCACCGCCGGCAATATCGCCGCGTTTCTAACCGGCAAGCCGGTCAACGTGGTCAATCCTTGAGAATCGACGCGGCGGATTCCAACAAATCCCCCGCCCGCGCCATGAGCTCATCGGGCGGCAGGCCGCTGGCGGCGAGCTCGTGCACGGCATCAAACAAGCCGCTATCCCGCGCGGCGGCATCCGCCCGGCCGCAGAAGGCGATCACCGGCTTGCCATGACGGCGTGCCAGCCGGGCGATGGCCACCGGGCCCTTGCCGGTGAGGCTTTGCGCATCCAGCGAGCCCTCGCCGGTGACGATGAGATCGGCCGCAGCCACGCTTTGCTCAAGGCCGGTGAGCGAGGCGAGCAGGTCGAAGCCCGGCACCAACCGGGCCGCGGCGAAATGAAGCAACCCGAAGCCAAGCCCCCCGGCGGCTCCGGCACCGGGGCATTGCGCGTTTTCCTCACCGCCGGAAACGCGCACCAAGGTTTCCAGAAAATCCTCCAGCACGGGCATGGACGCGGCATCCGCCCCCTTTTGCGGGCCGAAGACGCGGGTGGCCCCGGCAGGACCTAACAGCGGGCTTTCCACATCGCAGGCCACGGTCACCGGTGGCAGGGGCACGCAGCCGGACATGTCGATGCGGGCCAGTTTCCCTGCAAGCTCCGCGGGCGTCGCACAGAGTTCGCAGCCATGCGCATCGAGAAAGCGCACGCCGAGCGCGGCGGCCATGCCCGCGCCACCGTCGTTGGTGGCACTGCCGCCGAGACCGATCACCAGCCGCCTGGCACCGCTGCCGTCAATGGCGTGGCGCATCATTTCACCCGTGCCAAAGGTCGAGGCGCGCAGGACGTCGCGCTCATCCGGCGCGATCCGCCACATGCCGGAGGCCTCCGCCATTTCCATCACCGCCAGCGGGCCATCGGCGGCACTGGCTAACAGATAACGCGCGGTGACCGGCCGGCCGAGGGCGTCATGGGCGGAAACCTCGACCCACTGCCCACAGAGCGGGATTTCCAACGATGCGGTAAAGCCCTCGCCGCCATCGGCGATGGGGCGCGTCTCGATGAGGGCCTCTGGAAAACGCCGCGCGAGGCCATCGGCGATGGCGGCGCAGGCTCCAGCCGCATCCAGCGAGCCCTTGAACTTGTCACAGGCGACGAGGATGCGTGCGGGTGGATGCAGCAGTGTCGTGACCATGGGTGGAGAGCCCCATCAGATCATCCCGCATGGCGGATCACAAGGACCACACCCGGAAATTATGGGAACACGCTCAAATGCGGCTGAGCATTTCAAAACCAGCGCGTAGCCGCCCCATGCGAAGCCTCACAGACTCCGCCCGCATAATGGCAGAATAGCTGCCTGCCACACCCTTGAAAAACCGAAGATCATGACAATCCATCTTTACCTGTCGCTCATTCCGGAGGCCCTTGTAGCGTCCCACCTGCCGCCGGAGGAATACGGAGCCTATCTCTCGCTGGGGCCGAAAAAACGCTCCCACGGCCAGGCTATTTTCTTCAAACTCGCGGATTCCTATGCTCAGAAAAAACTCGAGGAATTTCCCGGCATCGCCGAGTTGCGCGATGGCCGCCTGCGCCGCTCCGCCTATCTCGGCATCCACAAAATCCTCGAACAAACGCCGCTCGACGCGCTTGAAACACTGCACCTCACCACCAACGACGGGCACGTGCTCACCCTGCATCCCGGTGAATACATCCCGGACCCGGGCCCCCGCTATCATCTCTATCAGGAATTCTGCCCGGTCACCCCGCGGGTGGCCAGCACGCTCGAACCCCGCGAGTTCGCCGCCACCATCACGGACACCAGCAAGCCGGTTTCGCTGCCCGCCGTGGCCTTTGCAGAACTGACACTCGACCGCCTCGGAGACGATCCCGAGGCGAATGGCGTGGACAACCTCCCCTACCGCAGCATCGAGCACTTGCGCGACTGCCTGCGGGAACTGCGCGCGAAACAAACCAAGTCCACCAAGCTCGTGGTGCGCTATCTCGAACAGGACGTCCTTTTCCGCACGATCCTCGGCGGCTTCTACGTGGGTTCGCAAGGAGGCGCCTTCCGCTTTTTCCCCATGCCAAGCCGCGATGAACTGGAAACCACCCATTATGCCTGGTGGCGCTCTGCGCTGCGCAGCACCGGACTCTAATTCATTCCCTTTCCATCAACTGATCATCACATGCACTCCAATCTATTCTGGCTCATACCCGCCGCCTCGCTGCTCTCACTCGGCTACGCATTCTGGTTTTTCAAACGCATGGTCGCCTGCGACGAGGGCACGCCCCTCATGCGTGAGATCGCCCAACACGTCCGCGAGGGCGCGATGGCTTATCTCAAACAGCAATACAAGGTGGTGGCCATCGTTTTCGCCATCATGACGCTCATCTTCGTATGGCTGGCATACGGCCTCCATTTGCAGAACAAATGGGTGCCCTTCGCCTTCCTCACCGGCGGTCTGTTTTCCGGACTCGCCGGTTTTTTTGGCATGAAAACCGCGACCTATGCCTCCGCGCGGGTCGCCCACGCCGCCAATCAATCGCTGGATGCCGGCCTCCGCCTCGCCTTCCGCAGCGGCGCGGTGATGGGCCTGGTGGTTGTAGGCCTCGCACTGCTTGACATATCAATCTGGTTCCTCGTGTTGAACAAGTTCGTCACGGCCGCCAGCGAGGCCCAGCGGTTGATGGTCATCACCACCACCATGCTGACCTTCGGCATGGGCGCTTCGTTGCAGGCGCTCTTCGCCCGTGTCGGCGGCGGCATCTTCACCAAGGCGGCGGATGTCGGTGCCGACCTCGTCGGCAAGGTGGAAGCGGGTATTCCCGAAGATGATCCTCGCAACCCGGCCACCATCGCCGACAACGTCGGTGACAACGTGGGTGACGTGGCCGGCATGGGTGCCGACCTTTACGAATCTTATGTCGGATCGATCCTCGCCACCGCCGCGCTCGGAGCCGCCGCCTTCACCCAGGCCGGCCAGAACGAAAACGCCTTCAAAGCCATCCTCGCCCCCATGGTGGTGGCCGCCATCGGCACCATGCTCTCGATCATCGGGATCTTCGCCGTGCATGTGAAGAAAGGGGCCTCCCAAAAGGACCTGCTCAACGCCCTTGGCCGCGGTGTGAACCTCAGCTCGCTGCTGATTTTCGTCGCCTCGTTCTTTATCCTGAAAGCGTTCGATCTTCCGAACTACACCGGCATCTGGGGTGCCATCGTCGTGGGTCTGCTCACCGGCATCGTGATCGGCAAGGCCACCGAGTATTTCACCTCACAGGAATACAAGCCGACCAAGGACATCGCTGAAAGCGCCGCCACCGGCCCCGCCACGGTCATCATTTCCGGCCTCGGCACGGGCATGCTTTCCACCGTGGTGCCCGTGACGGCGGTCGTCGTCGGCACCACCTTCGCCTACTGTCTGGCCGCCGGAGACTGGCACTTCTCGCCGGACAGCATCGGCATGGGGCTCTATGGCATCGGCATCGCCGCTGTCGGCATGCTTTCCACACTGGGCATCACCCTCGCCACCGACGCCTACGGACCGATCGCCGACAACGCCGGCGGCAACGCCGAAATGGCCGGCCTGCCACCCGAAGTCCGCCGCCGCACCGATGCGCTCGATTCACTCGGCAACACCACCGCTGCCACCGGCAAGGGATTTGCCATCGGCTCCGCCGCCCTAACAGCCCTGGCGCTGCTCGCCTCCTATGTGGAAGAGCTCAAGATGGCCATGATGCACGCCGGACAGACCACCATGGAAGTCGCCAGCGTGCAGGTGCCGATCATCAGTGCCACGCTGACCCAGTTCATGACGCATTTCGAAGTCCATCTTCTCAATCCGAAGGTGATTCTCGGCGTGTTCATCGGCTCGATGATGTCCTTCGTCTTCTGCGGACTCACCATCAACGCCGTCGGCCGCGCCGCCCAGAGCATGGTCGAGGAAGTGCGCCGCCAGTTTAAGGAAAAACCCGGCATCCTCAGAGGCGAGGACAAGCCGGACTATGCGCGTTGTGTCGCCATCTCCACCCTCGGTGCCCAGCGTGAAATGATCCTGCCATCGATGCTCGCCGTGCTGGTGCCCATCGGCGTCGGTTTGATCTTCGGAGTTCCCGGCGTGTTCGGCCTGCTCAGCGGCGGCCTTGCCACCGGCTTCGTGCTCGCCGTGTTCATGGCCAACTCGGGCGGTGCCTGGGACAACGCCAAGAAATACGTCGAGGAAGGCCACCTCGGTGGCAAGGGATCCGCCGCCCACAAGGCCACGGTCATCGGCGACACTATCGGCGACCCCTTCAAGGACACCGCCGGCCCCAGCCTGAACATCCTCATCAAGCTCATGAGCATGGTGTCGATCGTCACCGCGGGAGTGAACATCGCCTTCACCTTGTTCTGAGAATCAGATCATCGACGCAATCACCAGCGCGACGACGCTCATCAGTTTCAGCAGGATATTGAGTGAAGGCCCCGAGGTATCTTTAAACGGATCGCCCACGGTATCGCCGACCACTGCCGCTTTATGGGCGTCGCTGCCTTTGCGCAGCATCACGCCGTTCACCTCGCAGCCTTCCTCGATCATTTTCTTGGCATTGTCCCAGGCGCCGCCGGAGTTGGCTTGGAACAACGCCATCAGCACGCCGGTGACGGTGACGCCCGCCAGCAGGCCGCCGAGCATCTGCGCACCGGCACCCGCGCCTAACAGGTTTCCGCCGAAGCCGACGATCACCGGCGCGGCCACCGCGAGCAGCCCGGGTTTGACCATTTCCTTGATGGCGGCCTTGGTGGAAATCGCCACGCAGGTGCCGTATTCCGCCTGGCCGTGGGCGTCATCGTAGAGCTTGCGGTCCTCCGCGGACCAGGTTTCGAGTTCCTTGCCCTCGTTGCGGTTCATCGCGTCGAGACCGGCACGCAGGCCGGGGATGTCCCGGAACTGGCGGCGCACTTCCTCGATCATCGCCATCGCCGCGCGGCCGACGGCTTCCATGGAAAACGCGGAAAACAGAAAGGGCAGCATCCCGCCCACGAACAGCGAGGCCACCACCTTGGGATCGGTGAGCTCGATGAGGAGTTTCTTGTCATGCGTGGCCTCCCATGTGGACTTGAAGGCGGCAAACAGCGCGAGGGCAGTGAGAGCGGCCGAACCGATGGCGAAACCCTTGCCGATGGCGGCAGTGGTGTTGCCCACGGCGTCGAGCTTGTCGGTGCGCTGGCGCACTTCCTTGGGCAGGCCGCTCATTTCGGCGATGCCGCCGGCGTTGTCCGAGATCGGGCCGTAGGCATCCACGGCGAGTTGCACGCCGGTGTTGGCCAGCATTCCGACGGCGGCGATGGCGATGCCGTAGAGCCCGGCGTAGTGATGGGAAACGAGGATGGCGGTGGAAAGCACGAGGATGGGCAGCGCGGTGGAAAGCATGCCCACGCCGAGGCCTGCGATGATGTTGGTGGCCGAGCCGGTGACGGAACGCTCGACGATGCCGATCACGGGCTTGGTGCCGGTGCCGGTGTAATACTCGGTGATGTAGCCGATGGCGATGCCGGCCGCGAGGCCCACAGTGATGGCGATGAAGACACCCACCGAGGTGAACTCACGGCCATCGAGGGTCCATTTCTCCGGCAGCATCTTCTGCACGATGAACCAAGTGCCAACGAGCATGATCAAGCCTGCGGCGATCTCGCCGGTATTGAGCGCGCGGTGTGGGCTGCCGCCTTCCTTCACCTTCACCAGAAAGGTGCCGATGATCGAGGCCACGATGCCCAGGCCCGCCAGCAACATCGGCAGCAGCACGGCTCCAAGGCCGTTGAAGGTTTCAAAGCCCGGCACCTTGAGCAAGGCCGTGCCGATCACCATCGTCGCGATGATCGAGCCGACATAACTTTCAAACAAATCCGCGCCCATGCCGGCCACGTCGCCCACGTTGTCGCCCACGTTGTCCGCGATGGTCGCGGGATTGAGCGGGTGGTCCTCCGGAATGCCGGCCTCCACCTTGCCGACGAGATCCGCGCCGACATCCGCGGCTTTGGTGTAAATTCCGCCGCCGACGCGGGCGAAGAGCGCGATGGACGAGGCGCCGAAGGAGAAGCCGGTGATGATGTTCATGACCACGCGGGCCGAGTTCGCGTCCTGGATCGATGGTCCGAAAATGGCAAAGAGTGTGCCGAGCCCTAACAAGCCGAGCCCCACCACTCCCAGTCCCATCACCGAGCCTCCGGCGAAGGCAATGGCCAGCCCGTCGCCCAGGCTCTTGCGCGCGGCGTTGGTGGTGCGGACGTTGGCCTTGGTGGCCACGCGCATGCCGATGAAGCCCGCCAGCGCCGAGCAGAACGCACCGCCGACGAATGATGCCGCCACCATCGGATGACTATTTTCCGAGGCGAATCCGCCGGCCACCAGCAGCAGCGCGACGCTGCCGACAAACACCGCGAGCACCTTGTATTCCGCCCGCAGGAATGCCATCGCACCGAGCGCGATGGCATCCGCGATGCGCTGCATCTTCTCAGTGCCGGGATCTTGTCGCGCGACCCATGCGGAGCGCCAGAAGGTGTATGCCAAGGCCACCAGCCCGAAGGCTGGAATCAGGAATGAGAGGGTTTTCATGTGCAACTTGGGTTTTGATAGCGATACTGTTCGCTTATATCCAAAGTTGTAGATGAAGGCAAGTTTTCAATAAACCTGCCTGCGGGCACGGAGCTCTTGCCACAGCTTCGCCTTGTGGGCCCGATCCATCTTTCTGGTGCTGGCCTGCATGCCATCCCTGTTTTGGGCCGGCACAGGTGCCACGCTCTCCACGTTCAAGCCCAGCCGACGAGCTTCGGCCCGGGCACGTCTTCTTGCGTCACGCATGAGTTGAGACCATCCGGTTCATTTCCTCGCGTGAGTATGGCCCTCCAAGGCCGTAACCATACATTTCACATCGGCTTGCCCGCCGTGGCTCCAGCGAAGACGGGCGGAGGGGGGAACATTGAACATTCCTCTACGCTGAAGCTACGAAGGACAGGTCCAACGTCGAAGGAGATCGGCAAGCGGCGATGGAAAATTGTGAGACTGCGGTGACTGACCCCAAAGAAGGGTGGCGGCGCGGATTTCATCGAAGATCGGAGTGCTCTCACGCTCGACGCAGGTGGCGGCGTAGAGGAAAAGCGCCGCGGACCATGTCTGCCAATCGCGCCCGCTCGGCCTGCCGGTCTGCGCCTTGCACCACTCGTTGAAACCCCACTCCGCTTCATTCTCGTGCCAGGGTTTTACCAACTCGGCGAGGTTTGCCAGCTTGCGCCGGGCCAGTTGGAATCGCTCCATCGCCACTAGGGCGGCGATGTAGAATCCACAGATGAACGGCCACACTCCGCCGTTGTGGTAATCGCCCGGACGATTGTATTCGTCATAACGCGGCAGCCAATCCGGATGTTCCGGCAGGATGAAGGGAAACAGATTGGGAGGAAGATCGACCGCCAGATCGCCGCTGCGGCGCATCGCCTTGCACTCGGTTTCCACCCACGCGATCAAGCGGCGGCTGCGGTTCCGCGAGCCGACGCCCGTGAGGATCGCCAGACTGTTTCCTAATAAATCAAAGCGATGGCTATTGAACAGTTTGTAGGAATACAGCGTGTAATACGGTTTGTGGGCGGAGACGAGGCCTTCGTGGACATGCGGGTTCTTCCTGCTTCCCGTGACCTCGAAGCGGTTCATCAGGTCGCGCAGGATCCTTGCCTGCTCACATTTTCCAAACTGCACGAGATAGGCATAGACAATCGCGTTCACATACAAGCCGAAGCCCATCACATACTGCTCATCGCGCCAGTCACTGGTGGGAAGCTGGGCGACCATGACCATGTCGTCGGGGCTCTGGTATTCCATCCAGATGAGGGCTTTGCGCGCCGCTTCTTCCAGGAAATCCAGTTCTCCGGTAGTGATGCGGTAGGCTCCGAGGCCGAAGAGAAACAAGGGTGTGGTATCACTTGCCCCGCGGTCGCCGGGGTCGTGCGCCAGCGATGGAATATGGCCGCGCGTCGTCTGGTTTTTCGCGAGGGCTTCAAGGGTGCGGCGCAATGCATCCATGAGCCGTGGCTCGCCGCTGACGCAATAGCCAAGCGAGGCGATCATGAGATCACGGGTGTATGGCTCCGGGTAGCCCCAGCCGGCGGTGCGAGGCAAGCCACGGCACGGACCGCTGGCATTGTGCAGAAGGACGTGTGTGGCTGCCTCCTTGGCTTGTTCGATCAACGATTTGTCACGGTTGTTCATGGAGGGTAAGGATTTGCTGGTTCAGTGAATGCCGAGACGCGAAGAAATGAGTTCAACGAAGCGTTTGGCGACCTTCCGGTAGTCGAAGAGTTCGACTACGCGCTTGCGGCCGGCTTCGCCCATGCGCTGCCGCATGGCTGGATCCCGCATGAGCCGCAGCAGATGTTCGGCGATATCCGGTACGGATGCGCGATAGTCCGCGGTCCGCAGGAACGGAAGCGTGATGCGGCGTGGTTCGTCGAATCCATGGTCCGGCCCCAGCACCGTCTCGCTGATCTTGATCTCCTGGGCCACGCTTGCAAGCAGTGCGGTCTCGCCATGCACCATGGTGTCATGGAACGCCATCGCATCGATTGCGATCACCGGTTTTCCGCAGGCGTTCGCCTCCACCTGGATCATGCCAAATCCTTCCAGACGCGAAGGCGCCGCGTAGATGTCGCAAGCCGCCAGCAGATAGGGCATGAAATTCCTTGAAACAATGTTGGCGGTGTAAACGACGTTCTTGTCGATCCCGAGGTGATGGGCCAACTGGAGATCCACCAGATTCTGACTCATGGTCCGCGGCTGCGGCCAGACTTTGCAGACATATTTCCAATCCGGCGCTTCCTGATCGATCAGCGCGAGGGCCTGCATGACTTCCTGCGCGCCCTTGGAAGTTGCGTCGCCGCCGACTGTTAGAATCATGATCTGGTCGTCTGCCACGCCCAAAGACTCGCGGATCGCGAGCACCTTCGGATCGTTGCGCTCACGCGGCACGAAGGCTCCGGTGTCGCAGCCAACGGGAAGCACCTCGAGGAGATCCGCGTTGATCCCATCGCGGATGTAGGTGTCCCGGACCCAGTTCGAGGTGACGAGGATGAGTGGCAGGGAGTTCAGGATATCATGGTAGGCGGCCACGTAGCCGTCAGCCACGAACCATGGGACCGGTCTCATCCCGCAACGGATCGGATGGAGCACCAAATGAGGGGAGTGCCCCCAAAAACCGATCCCCACCACGACATCCGGCTCAAACCACCGGTAATACCACTCCTTTTCCTGCGGAGACTCGAAATGCGCGGCATGCACATCCATACCGAGTTCGCGCAGTCCGCGACAGAGAAGATCGCCTTGGGTCGCAAGGCCTGCGGGGGACGGCGGATAATCGTAGAGGGCTAGGATTTTCATGGGGGGACTTGGGTGGTTTCGAGGAAGTCGGCAGCGGCGCATGGCGAACGGAAGATCCGGAAACCTTCCTCGCGAGGTGTGCAGCGGGCTTCCCAACTGTTTTCGGCGAATCCATAAAGATCGGTGATCAGGCGGCGCTTCTCGCGCCAAAGCCCATCGTCCAGAACAAGGCGGAGATCCACTTCGGCAACCACATGCGGCAGGCTGGTTCCGCCGTCATCTTCGTAGGCGAAGAGCCAGAGTTCATTCGTATGGATTCGCCCATTTCTCCATAATGCCACGGTGGCCCGGCAACATTCCTCATGGCGGCGATGACGGGTGTATTCCCCGCTTGGCGCATGGGTGATCACCAGATCGAACTGACTGTCATGCAACAGGCATTGCACGGTCCGGCACAACGTTTCGTGATTCAGTGATTCCTGATCGGGCCCGTCGTCGAGGTCCGCCATCTGGCCATCAGCGCCGAGAAACTCCAGCACGCGTCGGAATTTCGGAGCACGGTCGGAATCGCTTGCACGGCAGAGGGTCACGATCCGCCAGCGCCAATCGGGGTGCGAAAGGATCAAGCCCCCGCACCACAAAGTCTCATCGTCCGGATGTGCCACAACAACGGCGGCATGCGCCCCGGCAGCGGGCGTCCCGATGGAAATCGAGCGGGGGACCATGATCGTGTGCCTGATGGAAAATCAGGCAATGACAACACTTCCACAGTTTCAGCCAGACACCAACTTCAATTCCGCGGGTGAAACCTGCATGCCACCCGATTCCGAAATCTGAAGTTGAAAGCCAGGTCATGCGGATTTTCACCACAATCGGAGCGCAGCGCCACGCGAACGGCATGGGGATTGGTAGCGACGATTTTCAGGAGAGTCTTGGCAACTCCGCACGGATGTCGTCAAGAAGGGCATCCGTTCAAGGCCATGCCCGACAAGGGGATGTCACCTCAAAAATGACGGGAAATCGTCATGCGTTGACGACGAAGAGCCTCATTTCCTCGCGTGAGCATGGCCCTCAGGTCGTAAATGGGGTCAGGTGTCGCATTTCAACAAAACAGGGTTGACGTTGCCCCCTCTTGCGCCCTTCCTTGAGTCATGCCAAGAGCGTTGCGTTACCAGTATCCCGGTGCGGTTTACCACCTGATGGCACGCGGGGATGGTGGCAAGGCGGTTTTTGAAACGGACGAAGACCGCAAGGGTTTCCTGTTCCGGCTGGGGAAAATCTGCGAAAGCCATGGTTGGCGGGTGCATGCCTGGGTCCTGATGAACAATCATTTCCACCTCCTGGTGGAGACTCCGGAAGCGAATCTGGTTAGCGGGATGAAACTGCTGCTGGGAACCTTCAGCCAGGGTTGGAACCGGCGGCGGATGAGGCACGGACATGTTTTTCAAGGGCGCTACAAGTCGATCCCGGTCAACGCATCGGACAGTGATCCCTACTATTTCAAAATCGTGGCGGATTACATTCATCTCAATCCGGCGCGTGCCGGGCTGGCCGGAGGTAAGAAAGGGAAACTGCTCGGATACCGCTGGAGCAGCCTTCCAAGCCACGCGAGGGGCAATGGCCCTGACTGGCTGGATACCGGGCGTCTTCTGCGGGCCTTCGAGCTTGCAGGAGATGGCCGTGGAAGACGGGCATACGTCGCGTGGATGGAAGCGCGTGCGTCATGCGGAGGAAAGATCGATGAGAAGGCGATGAAGGCGCTCCGGCGTGGCTGGTATCTCGGGGAGGCGGCCTTCGGTGACCGGTTGTTGGACATGCTCAAGAAACCGTCGGCGAAGAAGAGTCGGGCCAGCGAGGCACCCAAGGCTCATGGCGTGGCGGAGGCCGAGAGGCTTGCGAGCGAGGCGATGAAAAGATTGGGTCTTCCTGCGGATCCGAAGGAGTTGGCGAAACTACGGAAAGGCGACGGGCGCAAGGTTCTGGTGGCATGCTTGCTCAGACAGCGCACGACGGCAGGCAATCCGTGGATCGCGGAACGGCTGGCGATGGGCCATTCCGGTTCGGTAAGCCGTCTGGTGGTGGCGGCGACCAAACACTCCCAAACCATGCGGGAATTGGAGAAGCTTGCCAAATTGTTGAAATGCGACACCTGACCCCATTTACGCCTTCTTGACAGCGCGGGTAAGCCCGCCTAGCCAACACGCCTGCCAATTCGTTTCCCAACCCATGCTCTCCGGCAAAATCCTTTCATCCGCATTGCTGGCCTTCCTGATGCTTGCAGCATCCACCCGATCCTCATTCGCGGCGGCAAAGGTTCTGACTGTGCTCAACAAGCCGATCACCGACCGCCAGGGGCTCTCGGGTATTCCGCTGAGTGTGA
>RPOS01000032.1 GCA_003820635.1 Verrucomicrobiaceae bacterium
CAAGTTCATCATCGAACTGAAGTGAAACTCCAACTTTCAAACTGACAATGAATGCCATAAAATCCAAAGCCACCATTTGCGGTTGAAAAAATTTCTCATAATGCCGGGAGACACTGCATCAGGCATGCTGCCCGGAGCCTTCGCATGGCATGGCTTTAGCGCCATGTTGATCAGCCTGCTCGCCATCTCTTGCTCGCACGCCGCCCCCCTGCTCCAGCAGGAAACCCCGCGTGGCAGGATCCAATACACCCTCCACACACCCAAAACACCCGTAAGACACCACGTCATTCTCGCCCATGGTTTTCTCCGCACGCCGGAGACGATGGATCACATCGCGGACTCACTCGCCGAGGTCGGCATCGAGACCGCCTGTATCAAGCTAAAGCGCTCCACTCCTTGGAATGGAAACCACGCCGGAAACGCCCGCGACATGATCGCCCTGCGCGAATCGCTCGGCTGGAAAAACATCACTTACGCCGGCTTCTCCGCGGGTGGTCTCTCAGTGCTCATCGCTGCTTCGGAAGATCCCGCCTGCGCCAAACTGCTGTTGTTCGACCCTGTCGATCACGCATCGCTCGGCAAGGACGCCGCCGCCAAAATCCGCATTCCCGCCCTCGCCTTCCTCGGCAAACCGGGCCCCGGCAACGCGAATCGCAACGCCACCGCCATGCTCGCCGTCCTCCCCGGTTGCCGGATCGTCGAAATCCCGGCAGCCACCCACTGCGACTTCGAGGCCCGCCCCTCCGCCCTTTGCCATCGCCTCACCGGTTCCAGGCCTGACGCAGCGCGCACCGCCGAAGTTCATAAGACCTTGTTGAGCGAATCCTCCTTGTTCCTGAAAACCCAATAACATTCTTACCATCCGCTCTCTTTTTCTCCAATCTCCTAACCAGCCATGAAACCGAAAAACATAATCGCATCCGCCCTTTTGCTCTCCGCCATTCCGGCCTTTGCAGGCACCACCGCGCCATCACTCGACGAACCTCAGTTGGTCACCACCACCGACTCCGGCTGGCGCGTCGGGACCTCCATGTATATCTGGACCACCCGCCTTGACGGCGACATGACCTTCCGCGGCACCACCGTGCCGGTTGACGTTCCCTTCGACAAGATTTTCGACAACCTCAAGTTCACCTTCATGGGCCTCGTCGAAGTCGGCAAAGGCCGATGGAGTTTCATGAGCGATCTCTTCTACGCCAAGCTGGAGCCATCAACCAGCAATCAGCTCGGAACATTCGATTCACAGATCGAACAATTCATCGGCAACTTCGCGGTGTTCTACCGCATCGTCGAGAATCCCGCGACACGCCTGGACGCCTACGCCGGTGCCCGTGTGAACTGGATGGAGACGGATGTGGACATCAGTTTCACAGGAGGCAGGAACTTCAATGAGTCCGCCGACAAGACCTGGGTGGATCCCATCATCGGCCTCCGCGTCCATCATGATCTCACCGACAAGTTCTTCGTCCGCGCGTTGGCCGACATCGGTGGCTTCGGCATCTCGTCGGACATCACCTGGCAGGCCATGGTCTCGCTCGGATACCGCCTGACGGATAACGCTTCCGTGGGACTGGGTTACCGCGGCATCGGCACCGACTACACCAGCGGCACCACCACCTACGACGTCATCAGCCACGGTCTGCTGTTGGGATTGGAATACCGCTTTTGAATCGAGTGGATGCCTGCCAGTCCCACATTCCGAATACTCTCCACCAACAACGGCAAACGCCTGAAGTTGCCATCATGAAATCCGATCAAATCCTTGCCTTGACTTCCACCTTTGAGGGACATGCCCAAACTACCGAAGATGGCGTGGAATACTGGCTGGCTCGCGACCTTCAGCAGCTGCTTGGATATACGCAGTGGCGAAATTTCTTGAACACGGTTTCCAAGGCCAGGACGGCCTGCGAAGTCTCTGGTCATCAAGTCTCGGACCATTTTGCTGACGTCAGCAAAATGGTCGATCTTGGCTCCGGCTCCCAGCGCCAGATCGATGACATCATGCTCACAAGGTATGCCTGCTACCTCATCGCCCAAAACGGCGATCCGCAAAAACAGGAGATCGCCTTCGCTCAGACCTACTTTGCCGTTCAAACCCGCAGGGCAGAGTTAATCCAGCAACGTTTGGAGGAAGCAGAGCGCGTCTCAGCCCGCCGCAAACTCTCCACTACGGAGAAAGATCTGTCGCAGGTGATTTTCGAGCAGACTGGCGGCAACGAGAACTTCGCCATCATCCGCAGCAAAGGAGATCAGGCCCTCTTCGGTAAATCCACTCAGGCCATGAAAGCCAAGTGGAAGGTTCCCGATTCCCGACCTCTGGCTGACTTTGCGCCCACCATCATTCTCAAGGCGAAAGATTTCGCCGCTGAAATCACCATCTTCAATTCACGGGACAAACACCTCAGCACCGAATCGGCCATCTCCCAGGAGCACATCACCAACAATGACGCCGTCCGGCGCACCCTGCTCGAACGTGGCATCCGCCCGGAATCTCTCCCTCCCGCAGAAGACGTGAAAAAGGTCGAGCGACGCCTCACCAGCGAGGAAAAGAAATCCCTTAAAAAGCCAGACGTGCTTAAAAACGACCCCAAGCCATGAGCCTCGCACCATTCGCCATTCGAAATTCGCCACTCGGCATTTCCCCAGCCCGAGCGCCTGCTCAAGCTCAACGAAATTTCCATCACCCGGATGCGCACCCTTCTCTCCGCCAACAACGGCAAACGCCTGAAGTGATGAAGCAACCCGGCCTCCCCACCGCCATGAACCACCTCGAACAACTTCTAAGCTCCTACGCCTGAACCATGTCGGACGAACTCACCCCATCCTCCGATTTCTTCAGCGACGTGCGGTGCATCCTATCACTCCATCGTTGGCGACCGGGGCAAAGGTGACACGCCCGACTCCTCGGATGGCGTTGTCGCCTATTGGAGTTCACACGTCGCTGGTGCCGCCTCCGAAAAAGTCGTTCCCTCCGGCCACGGTTCCCACCAAAATCCGGAAGGCATCGAAGAAGCCCGTCGCATTCTCCAACTCCACCTTAAGAACTCTCAGTGAACCGTTTGTTAAGAATTGTTAGACTCGTCGTCATCGCAGCTGCATCGTTTGGCATTCTGGCCACTCGGCTCACGGCGCAGGATGCCTTGGCTGGGGATTTCTCGAAACGCCCTGAAATTGAAAAACGCCTGGCAGCCGTCCGCGCCGAAACCAGCGCCCTGCCTGCGGACGCGGATCCCGAACTCCGTGAGCGTCTCCAAGAACTGGAAGCCATCTGCCAGTTTCACCTGACCGCACTGGATGTCCTCACCAAGGCCCAGGCCGGACGTGATGCCGCAACCCAGGCTTTGAGCGCTTGGCGCGGCTTTCCCCAACCACCACCCTACTCGATCCTTCTTCAGGACGAGATCCGCGAGACGCTGGCTACCTTGGTTGCCGCCCGGCGCGCCGGCGAGGCGCAACTCCGCATCTTCCGCGCGGAAATCGAAGGGGCCCGCGACAGGCTCGACGCGCACCAGCAGGCTGAGCGCCAGTTCACGGAAGCGGCGAGCATCGCGACATCACCCGAAGCCCGTCACAGTGCCGAGCGCTCAATCAAATCCGAACAAGTGTCTTCCCGCTTTGCCGCCGAGTTGGTGGGACGCCTGAACCTGCGGCTCCAAGCCCAGCAGGCGGAGTTGGACATGATCCGTCCGCAAATCGAACTGGCCGCCCTCAAGGAAAAGGCGCTCAAAGGCAAAACGACATTCTCCCAGAAGGATTTAGATGAAATCCAGCGAACCATCTCACGCGAAAGGACGGAAACGCTTGCCGCGCTGATTTCCGCAAGTCGTCAATCCCTATCGCCCAATCCGCTGCTGACCTGGAAAATCGAGTTCCTTGATTTGAATAAAGAATTCTGGAACACCCGCTTCACCGCACTCGGCAATAAAGATCCGGAGATCGCGAAGAAAGCTCTCGCCACGCTCGCCGAACACAAAACCCGTGTCGATGACTGGATCGAGATCGCCCAACTCCGGCTCTCTGGCGGTGCCACCGCGGCCGCCGAAATCGATCTTGCGAAAATGCGCGAGAGTTTACAGCAAGCCGCACAGCTGCAGCGCCGCATCGGCTTTGCCATTGCTGATCTCGAAGGCGGGCATCTGAAGGTGCCCGCGCTCGATCTGCTCAGTTCGCGACTGAGCGCGCTCTGGAACGCGGAACTGTATCTTGCCGAGGAAACCGAAGTGGTCAACGGCAGCAAGATTTCCACCTACCGCGCCGTCACTGTCGCAAAGCTCGCGAGACTCGCGCTCATTCTAACAGTCGGCTGGCTGCTGCTGCGTTTCATCACGCGGAAGGTCGAATCGATCATCGTCCGCAAGGCCGGCATTTCAAATGCAGCTGCCGAACTTGCCGCCAAATTGGTCTTCGTCCTCGGTCTCGCCCTGCTAATGGTTTACGGGCTGAATACAGTCCGCATCCCCTTCACCGTCTTTGCCTTCCTCGGAGGCGCGCTGGCCATCGGCGTCGGTTTTGGAACCCAGACACTGCTCAAAAATTTCATCAGCGGCGTCATCCTCATCTTCGAGCGTCCGCTCAAGGTCGGCGACACTGTGGAAATCGAGGGCGTGACGGGCAGCATCCGCAGCATCGGCATACGCGCCTCCGTCATCACACAAGGCAACGGCATCGACACCATCATTCCTAACAGCAACCTGTTGGAGAACCAAGTAACCAACTGGACACTGAGCAACACACTGCTCCGCCATTCACTCACCGTTGGCGTGGATTACTCGTCACCCACCCGCGAGGTGTCGCACGCGCTGCTGGCTGTCGCGAACGATCACGGGCTGGTCCTCAAGGATCCCGCACCCGAGGTGCGCTTCGAGGACTTCGGCGACAAGGCGCTGGTCTTCCGCCTGCTCTTCTGGTTCGATACTCGGAAAATCTCGCGCGACACTCTTACCAGCGACCTTCGATACATGATCGCGAAATCCTTCGGCGAAGCGGGTCTCATCATTTCCAGCCCCCAGCAGGATTTCAAAATCAATCCTGAATCCTCACTCCGCATCGAACTGACAAAACCAACAAAACCATCCTATTGAGAATCGCATAATAAAGCGACTATTCGGGCCAAAGTTCAGCTTGCGGGAAGCATGCACGGATGATCCTGGGCCTGCGCCGCATTCTACTCAATGCGGCGGTCGCGTGGTGGGAGATGTTCGGTGTCGGGCTGCTCACCGCAGCCATCATCAATGAGTGGGATGATCACTACTGCTACCCGCCCGCCGCATGGTATTCCTATGGCTGCGGCGCGGTCTATCATTATGGCTACGGCGGCTACTACGGCGCGGCCGGCCGCGTTTACGGTCCATGCGGCGGAGCCGGCCGCGCCGCCGCCTACAATCCGGTGACCGGCCGCGCCGCCGCCGATGGTTATGTTTCCGGTGCGGCAGGAAGTGCCGCCGGTGTTCGCACCAACCAAGGAACCGGTGCCGCGGCATGGGATACCAAGTATGGCCAGGGAGGCGTTGCCAAAACGAAAAACGACAACGTCTATGCTGCCCACAACGGCAATGTGTATAAGAAGGACTCCGATGGAAATTGGAGCTCCAATACCGGCAGTGGTTGGAAACCCGTCGAGCAACCCACGCGCCCGGCCAGCGCCGGCAGCCAGTCCGCCACCCAGCCGCAATCCAGAAGCCGCCAGTCGCTCGACTCGATGCACTAGGTCACGTGAGCGTGGCAGCGCCCAAACCCAGCGCGCCCAGTCGTTCCAGCGCTCCGCTCCCAGTGGAGGTGGCGGCGGTAGCAGCCGCCGTTGAACAAGTTCATTGCTCGCAGCCACAATACCTGATGTTATTTCTCCAAGCCGATCTCATATCCACACCATCATGAAGTCCAAATCCATAATCGCATCCGCCCTTTTGCTCTCCGCCGTTCCGGCCTTTGCAGGCACCACCGCGCCATCACTCGACGAACCTCAGTTGGTCACCACCACCGACTCCGGCTGGCGCGTCGGGACCTCCATGTATATCTGGACCACCCGCCTCGACGGCGAAATGACCTTCCGCGGCACCACCGTGCCGGTTGACGTTCCCTTCGACAAGATTTTCGACAACCTCAAGTTCACCTTCATGGGGCTTGTGGAAGTCGGCAAAGGCAGGTGGAGCTTCATGTCGGATCTGTTCTATGCCAAGCTGGAGCCTTCAACTTCCAACCAGTTGGGAGCCTTCGAATCCCAGATCGAGCAATTCATCGGCAACTTCGCCGTGTTCTACAATATCGTCGAAACCTCCACCACCCGCTTCGACACCTACGCCGGCGCGCGCGTCAACTGGATGGAGACCGATGTCGATATCAGGTTGAATAACAGACCAGCCTTCAGCGAATCCGCCGACAAGACTTGGATAGATCCCATCATCGGCTTCCGCGTCCACCATGATATCACCGACAAGTGGTTCATCCGTGCGCTGGCCGACATCGGCGGCTTTGGCATTTCTTCGGACATCACCTGGCAGGGCATGGCCTCGCTTGGATACCGTGTCACTGAAAATGCCTCCGTGGGCCTCGGCTACCGTGGCATCGGCACGGATTACAGCAGCGGCGGCACCACCTATGATGTCATCAGCCACGGCTTGCTGCTGGGACTTGAATACCGGTTTTGATCAAGCGGAGCACACGCGCCCCCGCGTGTTCCATGGCGCGCCCCCGCGGCATGGGGGCGTCGCATCACGAGCGAGTCAGCCCCTTGGAGCAGGCGTCTGTTTCCAGCGAGGGCGCTGAAAACCACACGCGAGGGCGCGTGTGGTCCCCATCAAACAATTTTTCGCCACTCTTGCGGAAAACATTCGGACACGATTCCATCAGCCCCGTCACAAGCATAGTCCATGAACATCAAGCCGCTCCGTCTCACCCTTCTCGCCGCGCTGGCCCTCACCGCCTGCGCACCCAACGGCCTGCCGCCTGCGGAAGGTTTGCACCAGTCCGCCGTCACCCATTTGAGGGAGGCGCGCAAGCAGGCTCTGACCGACGAGCAACGCGCCGTGCTTTACCTGGACTCCGCCAGAGAAGCGTCCTCCATACTCGACTCCCACGAATCCGGCGAATCCGCGCGGGTGATCTACAACAAGGCCGCCGCGGATCTCACCGTGCTGCTGCGCTCCGCACAAAACGGCGGCATGTGGAACCGCCCGCTCACCCTCAGCCACGGTGGCACCAGCTACAAGGTGCGCTTTGCCAAGGGAACCCGTGATGGCGTTTGGGACCCGGACCATTACACCTCCTTCACCCAGGCCGAGACGGTGGATCTCAAAACCATCAAGCGCCACAACCGCGTGGACGGCATCGGCGGCGCGCTTGTCGGCGTGCGCAAGACCAGCCCGCTGGAGCCATTCTCACCACTCGTGGGTGTCGCCGCACCGGTCACCGCCGTGCTCGATTTCAAAGGCAATGAAGCGACGCTCTCCTTGATCGATCCCACCGAGAAAACCAAGGCCCGGGTTGCCGGCCGTGAGCGCACGCTGGATGCGGACTTTTCCGCCGCGCTCGCTTACTACCCGCAGAAATCCGAACTCATTGAAGGCCTCATGGGCGCGCTGCGGGTCCAGAAACACATGGGAATCACCGGGCTCTACATGCTCCAACCCTACGACCCGGACCGCATCCCGCTCATCTTCGTCCACGGCCTGATTTCCACCCCGCGGATGTGGCGCAATGTGATCAACGAACTCGAAACCGACCCCGTTCTGCGCGAGCGCTACCAATGCTGGGTCTTCGCCTATCCCACTGGAAATCCGCCGCTTTACTCGGCGATGCGCCTGCGTGAGGAGCTTCAGAAAGTTCAACAGCGCTATCCGGGTTCCAAGGACATGGTGCTCGTCGGCCACAGCATGGGCGGCATTCTTTCCCGCACCCAGGTCACCACCTTGGATCGCGATGCATGGGATGCCATTGGCAAGGAAAAGGCCGACGCCTTCTTCGCCAGCGTCAAACCCGGCAGTCTCGTCGAACGCGCCATCCTCTTTGACGCAAACCCCCACGTGGACCGCGCAATCTTCATCTGCTCGCCCCACCGCGGCAGCGAAATGGCCATCGGCACACTGGGCGAACTCGCCATCCGCCTGATTTCACTGCCGGTCGATATCGCCAGCACCATGACCGACTCCCTGGGCAACTCCATCGCCATCATCACCGGCGATCCCAAGCGCCTGCCGAACAGTGTTTCCGGACTTTCCCCGGGCAACCCCACCTTCAAGGTGCTCGATACCCGCCCGATCAAAGTTCCGCACCACTCGATCATCGGCGACCGCGGCAAAGGCGACACGCCTAACAGCTCGGACGGTGTGGTGGAATACTGGAGTTCCCAACTCAAGACCGCGAAGTCCGAAAAGATCGTTCCCGGCCCGCATGGCGCCTGCGAAATGCCAGAGACCCTCGATGAGCTGCGCCGGCTTCTCCATCTGCATCTGAAGTCCAATTGATCATTTTCCAAAGCCCGCTGTCATAAAAACCCAAGTCCTCAAAAAATCCCGAATCATCGGATGGTTGCTGCCATTACTGCCAGCCTTGGCCTGCGCTGCGGTGCCCGACGGTCGCTTGACCGAGCCAAGTAGCGCGTGGCTGGAACGCTACGATCCCACGCTGATATCGAGTCGTTACTTCGGCGAGTTCATTTACGAGAGTTATGATGATGACTCGGATTTGTATAAGATTGAAAACACCCTGCGCTGGGGCATCCCGCTGCAGGACGATCACGCGCTCGGCTTTCAGGCGATGCTGCCCATGAAATGGCGCGAGACTTCCAACGACGACGAATTCGGCCTCGGCGATCTGGAGCTCCGCACTGGTGTCGTCGGACGGCTCGCCCCGACCCTGCGCTACGCACTGGGCCTCAATGCGGTGTTGGAAACCGCCACCGATTCCCTGCTCAGCGACAACGCCTTCATCCTGCGCCCGATCACCGCCCTGCGCTGGGATTACAACGCCGCCGTCACGCTCGGCATCAACGTCGAATACAACGTCACGCCGCTCGACGAGGAGGACAACGACGTCAGCGCGCTTGAAGTGAAATTTCCCGTGGCCTTCAGGATCAACGAGGATTGGGCCGGCTTCCTCAGTTACAATCCGCGCTGGGACCTGCTGGATGAAAGCGACCGCCACCGGCTGGAACTCGGCACCACCGTCGTCTGGGGTGCGGACAATCAACACGCGTGGTCGGTCGGCGGCGAAATTCCACTCACTTCCGAGAACTTCGAGTTCAAGCTGTCCACCGGCTTTGCCTGGTATTTCTAGTTTTTTCCGCGTCGCGCGTTCGCCTACATGCTGCCACGGGCGGTCCAGAGCCGGTGAGTCGGATTATTCCGGGGCAGGCGTTTGAGGCGCTTCGTCCGGCAGGGAGTCATCGCTAGTTGCGTGACCGGCGGAGTTGTCTTCGATTACCGGTTGAGGCATGCGACCGTTGTTTTCCAGCAGCACCATGACTTCGTTCTGCACGGCTTCCACTTCGGAGAGCGGGATATCGGGATCCCGGATGAGATAGACCTCGCCGGTCTTGCGGTGTTCATAGACGCGCAGGATGCCGTTGGGGGTGCGCTGGCTGTCGGTCTCGCGCAGGAGTTTGCGGCGCTCCAGCATCACGGCGAGGATGTAGCGGGTGTTTTCCGTGTGGTCCTCGTCCTCCTCGACGAGGCGGTGGAGGATTTCCTCCGGGGAAAGTTTCTCGACGGTGTCATCGGCGGCGTTTCCGGAGGGTGCGCTGTAGGTGGTTTTCCAGAAGGAGAATGGTTTATCGGCGTCGACCGGCAGTGTTTCCCATGCCTCCAGCGAGTAATCGCGGCGGAGGTAGCCGGAGGATTCCGGATCGGGGAAAAGGGCGGTGACGATGGTTTCGCCATCGGTGAAGGCGCGCTGGGTGGCGGCGCATTCACGGGAGCGGGAGCGGACATGCCAGGATTCTGCGAAGGCCATGGGTGGGTGGATTTGAGATTACTCGCCGCCGGGGAGGATTTTGCGCAGCGTGTGATAGATCGGGCGGCCGGTGATGCGGCGGTGAAAGAGGTAGGCGGCGAGCAGGGCGAAGCTGAGATTGGGCATCCATGCGGCGGCCACTGGAGGGATGATGCCGGCTTCGCCAAAGGCCAGCACGATGCTGCTGACCAAGAGCATCAGCGCGGAGAGCACCACGGCGAGGAAGATGCCGCCGCCGGGGCCGCGGCGCGAGAAGTGAATGGCCAGCGGCGTGGCGAGCAGCACGGTGACGAGACAGGCGAAGGGCAGCGCCCAGCGGTAGTGCCACTGGGTGAGGTAGGGCGAGGGGGCGGCGGAGTTGGGCTGGCTGGCGTTGGCCTGGATCCAGGTGCTGAGATCCGGGATGCCAAGGTGGGCTGGGCTTAGGCCGGGCTTGATGAGTTGCCACGGCGTTTCCGGCCAGTAATCGATGTGCAGGGTGTCCACCGGTTTTTCAAAACGCGGTGGCTGGCCGGGCGCGAAGTGGCTGACAAGCGCGTTTTCAAACGTCCAGCAGCGGGTCTCGCGATCCCACAGCGCACGGCTGGCGGAGAGCTGGGAAACGACCTGGCGGTTTTCCGCGGTGGTGGTGACCTCCACATTGAGCAGGGGCTTGCCTTTTTGGTAGTTGGCGGGAAAGGCGCCGATCATCCACAGGCGGCGGGTGTAGGGGTTGCGGTAAACCACCTGGGTGGCTTCGGTGGCTTCCTGGCCGCTGGCCTCGGCGAGGATGTCATCCTGGCGGCCTTCGGCGACGGGGGCCCAGTGGTAATTGATGCCCAGACAGAAGAGGGTGAAGAAAATCCCGGCGAAAAGCAGCGGCAGGGTGACGCGGAAAATCCCGCGGCCTGCCTGGATGATGGCGATGATTTCCCGGTTGGTGGAGAGTTTCCCGAGCGAGTAGAGCAGCGCGAGCAACAGGCTGTAGGGCAGCAGCAGCATCAGCACGGCCGGCAGGCGGCTGCCATAAAAAGTGCCGATGGTGGCCAGGATCTGGTCCGATTCCCGGAAGTCGCCGATCTTGTCGCTCAGATCGATGAGCAGCCAGATCATGAACAGCGCGCTCAGGCAGATGCCGAAAATTCCGAGAAACTGGCGTGAAATGTAGCGGTCCAGCGTGCCGCCCAGCGAGTAGGCCAGCGCGCCCAAGGCGGGCAGGAAACACAGCCCGGCAAGCACCAGCGGGCGGGCCTGGTGCGTGACCTGATCGGAATCCGGAAAACCTGCGAACTGCTCGGCCACCGCGCGCGTCTCGGCCGGCACCAGCCAGGCGCTGAGCAGGCCACCCAGTGCGGCAAGCGCGAGGATGAGCGTGAGGCGTGGTGCGTGGCTGCGGAGGAAATGCATGGCTGGCCGTGTGGCCCGGAGATTGGCCGCGGCGGGGCGGGGGTGTCGAGTGTGATGTGGGGCTGGGGCGCGGCTCACCCGGCCTTGCCGACATGGCCGAGCGGCGGCACCGGCGCGCCGATGGCATCCGCCGCGGCGCGCAGGAGTTCCACCTCGCCATCGTTGAGCATGGCATCGCTCATGGCGGCGAGGCCGCAAAGCCGCAGGATCTGCGACTTGACCAGCGGCGTGGCCATTTCAAACCGCGCCAGCGCCGTGGCGACGAGATCAAGCGTGCAGGCGGCGGGTTCCAGGCGCTCAAGCTCCATGCCGGCGTGTTGCCGGTATTCGCTGGCGGCGGCATCGAGCGCGGAGGGATCGCCGGATTGCCCGGCGAAGGCGCCTAACAGGATGGCGGTTTCCCGCTGGAGATCACCGAGGGCGCGGAATTGCATGCGGGCCACCGGGCGCAGGCCGAGGCCGACGGCGACGTGGCGCTCGAGCACGCGTTCGAGCATGAATTCAAAAAGGCTCATCCCGCCATCGGCCTCGATGAGCGCGCGGTTGAGTTGGAGAAACGCGCGGGCTTCATCGTGGCTCATGCGGCGGAGCCATGGCAGGGAGAGGTCCAACAGCGCGAGTTTTTCCGCGGCGCTGCGGCTGGCGAGCTGGCGGCACCAATCGTTGGCGGCAACGGTGGTTTCGTGGTCGGTTTTTTCGCCTAACAAGACCAGCGCATTTTCGCGGCCGGTGCCGTCCTGGGCGAGCAGGAGGCCGTAAAGCAGCACCTTGGCCTCGTCCTTGGAATGGAAGCCGATGTTTGCGCCGCGCAGGTCGCGCCGGATGATCGAACCGACCCGGGGATCGAGCCGGGTGCTTTCCGCGAGCGAGTCGAGCGCGAAGGAAGCGCTGGCCGGGACGAGACGGGTGACGGGTGCGCCGGTGATTTGGGAAACGGCGGTGTGCCGGGCGCGGGGCGGGGGAGGTGGCTGGCGCTCGGCTGTTAGAAACCCGCCATTCCAATCCGGCTCCAATGCGCGAATCCGGCTTTCGAGCGGCGGGTGGGTGGCGAAGCCGAGTTTCAGCAAATCACTGCTGGCGAAAAACAAGTGCCGCGCCTCCGAGGCGCCGGGGGACCGGATGACGCCGTGCTGGCTGAATCCGCCGATTTTTTTCAAGGCGTTGGCCAGGCCGGGCGGATGGCGCGTGAACTGCACCGCGGAGGCATCCGCCAGATATTCGCGCTGGCGTGAAACGGCCGCCTGGATGAGGCGGGCGAAGACCGAGCCGATGGAGCCGATGAGCCAGACGGCCGCACCGGCGGCGGCGATCAGGATGACCACGCCGCCGCCCTTGGAGTTGTTATCATTGGAAATGCGGACGTGGCGCAGCAGTTGCAGCAGCATCCGCCCGATCATGGCGATCATCACCAGGCCGAAAATCCAGCCGGTGAGGCGCATGTTGAGTTTCATGTCGCCATTCAAAATATGGCTGAACTCGTGGGCCACGACGCCCTGCAATTCATCGCGGCTGAGCCGCTCCAGACATCCGCGGGTGATGCCGACCACGGCGTTTGCGGGATCCGTTCCGGCGGCGAAGGCGTTGATGCCGTCCTCGTCATCGAGGATCCATGTCTCGGGTGCGGGCAGGCCGGAGGCGATGGCCATTTCCTCCACCACGTTGAGCAGGCGGCGTTCCAACGGGTCGGTGGTGGCCGGGTCCACCGCACGGCCGCCGAGGTCGCGCGCGACCACCGAGCCACCGGCGGAAAGCTGGGTGAGTTTGTATAAACTGCCCAGCACGATGAGCCCGCCCGCCATGGGGCCGATGGAAACGGCGAGATCCGGGTCCAGCCATGCGGTGGCCGCCTGTTGGCCGTAATGATCCGTGGCCAGCCATGATTTCATCATCACGGCCACGGCATAGAGCGAGGCGACCACGCCACAGAGCGCTAGTGAGAACCACACGATCAACCAGCGGCTGGCGACGCGTGCCCGCTCCTGCGTCTGGAAAAAGTTCATCGGCGTGCCCCGTTAGGCTCAGAACTGCACCTTCACCGCCTCGCGCTCGGCGGTGTTGGTGATTTCAAACGACTGGGCGGCCGTGAAGTTGAACATTCCGGCGATGATGTTGGTGGGGAAAACCTCGCGCTGGTTGTTGTATTGCATGACTGCATCGTTGTAGGCCTGGCGGGCGAAGGCCACGCGGTTTTCGGTGGAGGTGAGTTCCTCGCTGAGCTGCATCATGTTCTCGTTGGCCTTGAGGCTGGGATAGGCTTCCGCCACGGCGAAGAGGCGGCCGAGCACGCCGCCGAGTCCGGCCTCGGCCTGGCCGAGCGCCATCATGGCTGCGGGATCGCCGGGATTGGCGGCGGCGGTGGCGCGGGCACCGGAGGCCTGGTTGCGCGCGGCGATCACCGCTTCCAGCGTTTCGCGCTCGTGGCTCATGTAGGCCTTGGCGGTTTCCACCAGGTTCGGGATGAGGTCGTAGCGCCGTTTCAACTGCACGTCGATCTGCGCGAAACTGTTGCGGTAGAGGTTCCGCGCGACGACCAGACCGTTGTATTTGGCGATGACAAACAACAGCGGCAGGCCGATGACGACGGCGAGGATGATGAGCAGGATGGTGGCGGTGGTCATGGCAGTGCACTTTAGGGATGAAAGCGCGGCTGGCCATTCCAAAAAGCCCGGTTTTTCCGCCAGTCCGGCGGCTTCGTGTGCCGCCAAACTTTTGCCTTGGAGAGGCGGGGGGGACTTCCTAGGGTTCGCCCGGCGCGCCAGCCGATTGATCCATGGCCAAACAAGAATTCACCATCCTCAACAAACTTGGCATTCATGCCCGCCCGGCGGCGCAATTCGTGAAAATGGCCAACCGTTTCCAGGCGGATGTGTTCGTGGAAAAGGATGGCGAGGAAGTGGATGGCAAGAGCATCATGGGCCTGATGATGTTGGCTGCGGGCCACGGCTCGGTGATTTCCGTGAGCGCCGATGGGCCGGATGCCGATGCGGCGCTGGCCGCGCTGGGAGAATTGATCGCCCGCAAGTTCGAGGAGGACTGAATCCGCCGCGCCTAAGCCCGGCGGATCTTGCCGCTGGCCGTGAGCGCCAGGCTTTCCACCTGCTGGACGCGGGCCGGCACCTTGTAGGGCGAGAGCGATTTCCGGCACCAGTCGATCAGCTCCCGGGCGTTCATCGCCGCGCCCTCGCGCAGGATCACCTCGGCGGCGGCGACGGTGCCGAGCACCGGGTGGGCGACCCCGAAAACCCGGCAGGCGGCCACCGTTGGATGTTGCTGGAGGATGTTTTCCACTTCCTCGGGAAACACCTTCATGCCGCTCACGTTGATGACGCTTTTTTTCCGGCCGCGGATGAAGACCCGGCCGGCGGCGTCCGCCTCCGCCAGATCGCCGGTGGCAAACCAGCCATCCACGCAGACATCCTTCAGCGCTTGCCATGGTGAAAGATAGGCATCGAACATGCCCGGGCCCTTGATCCACAACTCGCCGGTGGTTTCCGCCGCCACCGGCAGGCCATGGTCATCGCGCAGTTCCACGCTGAAGGCGGGCAAGGGCCGGCCCACGGATGTCGGCGCGTCCTCCGCGCCACCGGTGTTGAGCAGCGGCAGGCCGATCTCGATGATGCCGAGGCCTTGGATGAGTGGTTTGCCAAAACGTGCGGCGAAGTTCCGCGCCACCTGTTCCGGCAGCGGGGCGGCCGTGCTCACCGCCAGGCGCAGGTCCGGCCATGCGTAGCCGCCGCTGTCCGCAGCCAGCAGCGCGAAGTGAAACGGTGCGCCGTAAATGACCGTCGCCCGTGTGGCCCGCGCGGTTTCCAGCACGTCCTCCGCCAGATGGGATGCGCCGATCACCGTGCATGCGCCATGATAGAGATAGAGCACGATGGACACCGCGAAGTGATGGGCCATCGGCAGCATCCACAGCACGCGCTCGCCGGGGCCGATTTCAAGCGCGGCGTTGGCTGCGGCGATGCGCTCCCTGAGCTTGCGATGGCTGATCACCACGCCCTTGCTGCGGCCGGTGGTGCCTGAGCTGAAGCGGATGAACGCCGGCTCCAGCGCGGCAAACTCCGCCTCATGGGTGAAGCCGCCTGTCGCGAGTGGCAGCCATGCCGCGCCGGTGCTTTCGTCGCGCACGACGGCTTGCTCGCGCCGCCATGTTTCCTGCGGGCCGAGGACCACTCCGCGCAGGGCGCTGCGCTGCGCCAGATCCTCGCGCTCGGCCGAGGTGAGTTCGTCGGCCAGCGGCACCAGGCATCCGCCAGCTTTCAGAATGGCCAGCGCCAGAATGATGTAGTCCACGCCGTTGCCACAGGCGAGGCCCACGCGGGGCGTGCCGCCAGCATGAAATCCCGGCAGGCGCGCCAACCAGTCCGCCGCCCGGGAAACTTTTTCCAACAATTCCCGGTAGTTGAGCGTCACGCCGTCCGCGATGAGGGCCGGCCGCTCGGCCGACACCCGCTGGGCGATCTGGTCCACGATGTTCACCACGGTTTCCCGGAAGGCTCACAGGCAGATCCGCCGGAACAACACGTCGAGCGGCAGTTGCAGGCCGATGTAAAAATCCCCAAACTCCGCATAACGGGCGGACACCTCGTCGAAGCGCATTTCATAAACGATGGACTTGATGTCGATGGTGTCCTTGGCCAGCAGGGTGACGCCCCATTCGTATTCGTCCAGGCCGGTGGAGCCGGTGATGAGCTGGAGGATGCGGCCCGAGTAGGTGCGGCCGACGCGTGCGTGGCCGGCCATCAGCTTGCGGCGCTGCTCGTAGCCGAGCGAATACCAGTTGTCATTGCCGCTGCGGCGCTTGGACATCGGATAGAAACAAATCACCGGCCAGTCCGGCAGCACCGGATAGAGGCGGTGCTTGAGATAGTGCGCCATGCGCTCGTCGAATTCCTTGAGCGCGGTCTCATGCTCCGGCGTGCCCTCGGCCAGGCCTTTTTCTCCGACGAGCGTCTCGGCGGCATATTGCTCGCGGGTGGTGGTGTATTCCGAGCTCTCGGTCTGCGAGAGATAGGAATACGCGGGGCTTAGAATCTCCGGCCCCAGCGAGAGGGAGAGCTGCTTTTCATAGAGGTTCGCCACCTGCAGGTCCGGGGTGAGCAGCATGAAGCCGAGATCCGCCTTGGGGCTGACCACTGAGAAAATCAGCAGATGCGTGTCCGGCGTGGCGCGGATTTCCTGCACCAGCTCGGTGAGGCGCGTCTTGGCCTGGCGTTGCTCGTCATCGCTGTAAAGCGCCCATTGCGCGTGATCGACATGATAGAACAAATGCAGCACGTGCCAGCCTTCCCGGGGCACGATGGGGGTGATTTCTGGGTTGGACATGGCGGTGCTTAGCGTCGGTCGGTGGAGATGTTCATTTCAAAGAGCTTCTGGAAATCCCTGCCTGCCGCGTTCTCGGAAGCGGCCTCGTAAACCTCGATGGTCCATGGCTTGCTGCCGCCGGTGCGGTAGGCGGCGTGCATGCCAAGGTCGTCAAAGCCGGCGGTGGCCGCAATCACCACATTGCCCGGACCGTGGATGGCGCGGGTGACCGCATCCCCCACCACGGTGCGCTCCTCGTTGCGGAAGAGCACGCGGACCGCGCCGCTGCCCTTGCTGATCTTGAGGTCGAGCACCGGCAGCAGGCGGGTGCCGCGGCGGAAGGTTTCGGGCGATGGCCCGTCGGTGATCGGGGCGCGCCAGTAGCTCACTGCGGAATCGACGGTGACTTTGCTGCCCGCGATGGGAAAGTCCTTCGCGGCGGCGCGCTCGGTCTCGGTGGGCAGGTTTTTGCTGGAGACCACCAGTGCGAAAATGCCTCCCGCCAGCAGCAGGACCAACAGGGAGACCAGACCGATGCGCTCGGCCTTGGAAAGCCGCAAATGCGGGCGGAGCCAGACCGGTGCGGCGTTCCCGTGGTTGACCGGGGAAAACTCGTCATCCTCCGTTTCTTGCGGTGCCTCCGTGGCTTTGGCTTGGGCGGGCCCGCTTTCCTCTTCGGCGGTGGAGACGGCTACGGGCTCCGGGATTTCCACCGGTTCCTGTGGAGGCGGCGGTGGCAGTTCCTCGATCTCCGGCCCCTTGGGCACATCGTCCCAGTGCTCCAGATCGTCGAACTCGCTTTCGTGCTTCAAGAGTCCCGTCGGCGGCGCGGAGGGCTGGTTGCGCTGCAGGGATTTGGTGACGTTCATCTGGATCCGCTCGCTGCCGGCAGGTCGTCCGTTTTCGAGAGGAGCGGTGGGTTGGCGTGATTTTGGGGCCTGGCGCTCCCTCGGTGCGGGAATGTCCGCGCCCGGGCTGCGCGGGGTGGGGACGGGAGCGGTTTTCACGGAATCCTCGCCTGATTCCAGATCGTCCTCGAAGGCCCACAGGTCCAGTTCCGTCGTGTCCTTTGCCAGGTTGCCAAGGGCCGGGCGGTGCCGTGGCGGCAGCGATGGGTCATTGGATGGCGGCGGGGAAGGATCGGGATTCATGGTGCGGATTGCAGCGGTTCTTACGGACCGGAGCGGGATTTGGCCAGAGCGAATGCCAAATGGCAAGTTCGCGAAAAATCGGATTGCATCGCAGGCCCGGGGCGGGCATCCAAGACCGCACATCAATCACACTTAACACCATGGCTGACCGCGAAGACAAAAATTCCGAAAACATTGCTGGCAAGTTCTATGTGGACAGCCAGTGCATCGATTGCGACCTCTGCCGGGAAACCGCGCCTAACAACTTCGCCCGCTCCGAGGACGAGGGGTATTCCTACGTTTTCAAACAACCGGAAAACGACGAGGAAACCGCCCAGTGCCGCGAAGCCATGGAAGGCTGCCCCGTCGAAGCCATTGGCGACGATGGCGACGAGTAAGCGCCCCGCCACGGCCGCTTCCGCCGGCCGCGGCAAACAAGCCGCCGCCATTCGCGAGGAAATCCTGCGCGAGTGGCGTGGCGGCGACGAAGCGCCGGACCTCAACGCCGGCATCCACGCCGCCGGTCAGTTCATCACCGCCATCCTGCGCTCCGCGGGGCTCCAGGACGGCATCCAGGAGGAAGAACTCCGCGCCGCGTGGAAAGAGCTCGCCGGAGACTTCATCGCAAGGCACACCGAGCCGCAGTCGGTCAAGGGCGGCCACCTCGTCCTGCGCGTCACCCAGCCCGCCATGCGCTTTCATCTCGAGCAAATGAAGCCGATGCTGCTCACCCGCATCCGCGAGCAACTCGGCGGGGACCGCATCCAATCCGTGAAATTCACCTTGGGCTGAGATCCCGGATCTCCACACTCCGTCCATGTTCCGCAACCTCATTTTCGACTGGTCCGGCACCTTGGTGGACGACCTCGGCCCGGTGATCGAGGCGACCAATGCGGTGCTCGGCAAATACGGCCTTGAGCCCATGGACCGCGAGGGCTTCCGGCGGCGGTTCCGGCTGCCCTATCACGAGTTTTACACCGAGGTGCTGCCGCACGTGCCGCTGGAGGAGCTGGAAGCCCATTTCCGCCCGGCCTTCGATGCGGCCGTCACGCCCGTCACCGTGCTGCCCCACGCCCGGGAAAAACTCGAGTGGTGCGCCGCGCTCGGCATCCGCACCTTTGTGCTCACTTCCATGGATCCGCTCGCTTTCGAGCGGCAGCTCGATGAGTTCGGTTTCCGGGAACTTTTTGAAGCCACTTACTCCGGCGTGCTCGACAAGCGGGAGCTCATTCACAGGATTCTGGAAACCCACCATCTCGATCCGGCGGAGACCGCCTTCGTGGGAGATATGACCCACGATGTTGAAACCGCCCGCCATGGGGGTGTTTCATCCATCGCCGTGCTCACCGGCTACAACCATCCGGAAATCCTCGCCGGCGTCCGCCCGGATCTCACCGTGCCGGACCTGGGAGTGCTGCGTGGTTTGTTAGACCGCCGCCACCGCGTTGCCAACCGCCCGGTAGCCACTGTTGGCGCGCTCATTCACGATGGCTCCGGCCGTGTCCTGATGCTGCGCACCCACAAGTGGAGCCACCGCTGGGGCATCCCCGGTGGGAAAATCCAGCGCGGTGAAGCCTCCACCGCCGCACTCATCCGCGAGGTGCGCGAGGAGACCGCGTTGGAAATCGACGACGTCCACTTCGTGATGGTGCAGGACAGCATCGACTCGCCCGAGTTCATGCGGCCGGAACATTTCATCCTGCTCAACTACGTGGCCCGCGCCCGTGGCACGGACGTCCGCCTCAATGAAGAGGCCGAGGAATTCCGCTGGCTGCCAGCTGCGGATGCCCTCGCGCTGGATCTCAACGAGCCGACCCGGATTTTGCTGGAGGAATGCCTCAAGCGCCAACTTCTTCCCCATGCCCGCGCCTGACACCATCGAGATCCGCCGGCTGCGCGTGCAGACGCACATCGGCGTGCCGGCCGACGAGCGCGCCGCCGCGCAAACACTCTGGATCACCGTGCGCATGGTGCCCGCACAAGGTTTCGCCGGCCTGGCCGACAACATTTCCCGTACCATCGACTACCATGCCGTGGCGCTGGAAATCCAAGCGCTCGCCGCCGCCCGGCCGCGCCACCTTATCGAGACCCTCGCCGTGGAAACCGCGGACCTCCTGCTCGCCGGCCACCCGCTCGGCTCGGTGGCCGTCACCATCGAAAAACACATCCTGCCGGACACCGAGTGCGTGGCCGTCCACCTCGAGCGCAGCCGCTGAGGGCAGGGGAAATTTGCCGGCTTGTTTCAGCCTCTTTCTCTGACAGAGTATGAGACATGTCCAAGCCCCCGGCATCACCTCCCCGCGCTTGCTGGACGCGGGACGGCGGCCGGGTGGTGCTGGAACTCTCCGGTGACTGGCGGCGCGGCGGTGTGGAACCGCGGATGGAAGGCACTCCGCCGCAAGGCGCGCCGGATGCCTACGTGGCGGATGCGCTGGGCGATTTTGATTCCACGCTGCCGGCCTTTTTGCTGGCACGGATCCGCGCCGCGGAAACGACCTCACCCTCGCTCGACGGCCTGCCGCCCGACCTGCGCGGATTGATGGAGCTGGCGCTGGCCGTGCCCGAGGAAAGCGAGGCGCGCGAGAAACCTGCCGAGACCTCGGAAATCCGCAAACTCGGTACCCACACAATCGGTGCCTGGGCCGGTGTGAAATCCGTCATCGAGTTCTCCGGGCAGGCGATGCTCTCGCTCGGCCGCTTTCTAACAGGCCGCGCGCGGTTCCGCCGCGGCGAGTTCTGGCTGATCGTCCAGCAATGCGGTGTGGACGCGTTGCCCATCGTCTCGCTCATCAGTTTCCTCATCGGGCTGATCATGGCTTTCGTGGGAAACGTGCAGCTCGCCAACTTCGGCGCGAGCCTCTACGTGGCGGACCTGGTGGGCATCGCAATGGTCCGCGAGATGGGCGTGGTGATGACGGCCATCATCATGAGCGGCCGCACCGGTGCCGCCTTCGCCGCGCACATCGGCAGCATGAAGGCCAATCAGGAAATCGACGCGCTGCGCACCTTCGGCTTCGACCCCTTCGACTTCCTCGTCCTGCCGCGGATGCTCGCGCTGGTGCTGATGATGCCCTTGCTGACGATGTATGCCAATGCCATCGGCATCCTCGGCGGCATGCTCGTCGGCTCCGCCGTGGGGATTCCGCCGTCCCTTTACTGGTATGAAACGCTCACCATCGTCACCATGGAGAACGCGTTTCTGGGGGTCTTCAAGAGCGTGTTCTTCGGCATCGTCATCGCGATGAGCGGCTGCATGCAGGGCATGCACGCCGGCAATTCCTCGGCCGCCGTCGGCCATGCGACGACCCGCGCTGTGGTGGCCTCCATCACCGCCATCATCATTCTCGATTCCGCGTTTGCGGCCATTTTCACCATTCTCGATATCTGACACATGCCGGAAACTTCCACCCATCCTCCGGCCAAGGCCAAGATCACCGTGCGTGATCTGACGATGGCCTACGGCCCCTTCGTGGTGATGCGGGATCTGAATTTCGAGGTCGCGGAAAAGGAAATCTTCGTGATCATGGGCGGCAGCGGCTGCGGCAAAAGCACGTTGCTGCGCCATCTCATCGGCCTGCAGGAACCCGCGCAAGGCAGCATCCTTTATGAGGGTGAGGATTTCACCGCCACCCTTCCCGCGGAGCGCGGGCGTTTCATCCGGCGCTTCGGCGTGATGTATCAATCCGGCGCGCTGTGGTCCTCGCTCACGCTGGCGGAAAACATCGCCATGCCCTTGGAAGAACACACGAAGCTCAAGCCGCGCGCGATCCGGGACCTCGTTTTCTACAAACTCGCGCTCGTCGGTCTGTCCGGCTATGAGGACTACTATCCAGCCCAGCTCAGC
This sequence comes from Verrucomicrobiaceae bacterium, assembly GCA_003820635.1. Next base: position 21,613 of record RPOS01000032.1, read on the forward strand.
GGCGGCATGAACAAGCGCGCCGGCATCGCCCGCGCCATGGCGCTGGATCCGGACATCCTGTTTCTCGACGAACCCGGTGCCGGGCTTGACCCGCTCAGCTCGCGCCGGCTCGACGACCTCATTCTCCAGCTGCGCGACAGCCTCGGCTCCACCATCGTCATGGTCACCCACGAGCTGGAGAGCATTTTTGCGATAGCGGACAACTCGATTTTCCTCGATACTGCCACACGCACCCAGGGAGCCACCGGCCGTCCAACCTGGCTCCGCGATCATTCGGAAAACCCCGCCGTGCGCCAGTTCCTCAGCCGCGGCGGGGAAACTGAACCCTTACCCACGATCCGCTCATGAGCCAGAAAGCCAGCCCCACCCTCATCGGCGTGTTCACCCTCGTCGGTCTTATTCTTGTCGGCGCGGCGCTCGTCCTGTTCGGCGCGGGGAAACTTTTCACCAGCACCCATGACATCCTGCTCTATTTCGAAAAAAGCGCCAACGGCCTGCTGGTCGGCTCCGACGTGCGCTTCGGTGGCGTGCGCATCGGCCGGGTGAAGTCCATCAGCGTGCTGGTGGACCGCCAGGCGAACCGCAAGATCATTCCGGTGGTCGTCGAGCTCACCGAAAAGGATCTGCGCCTGATCAGCACGGACGAGGGTGGCGGCATCGATCTCTCGACTTTCGAAGGCGTGCGAAAGGCCGTCGCCGAAGGGCTGCGTGCCGGCATGAAGCAGCAAAGCCTGGTCACCGGGCAGTTATACATTGAGTTCGACATCGTGCCTGATACGCCGGGATTCGTTTATTCCAGCAAAGTCGATCCGCCGTATCCGGTGGTTCCCACCATTGGCACCGAGATGGATGAGCTCATCGCCGGCATCTCGGATGGCATTCATAAATTCAACGCTCTGGATCTGGACAGCGTCATCAAGGAACTGCGCGACGTGCTGGTCACCGCCAACCAACAGATCGCCGAGCTCAACATGAAGGAGATCAATGAGAACGTCCTCGGCATCACCCGGGACGTTCGCAAGATCACCAGCGATGAAAAGCTGGCCGCAGCCGTGAACAACCTCAACCAAGCACTCGTGCAGATCGACGAGCTCGCCAAAAAGGCCAACGCCGGATTCGACCCCCTGATCGGCGATCTCGAAGCCATCATGGCCAGGACCGATGCCGGGATCGCGCGCATCGACGAGGCGGCGAGGGAGATTTCCGCACTTTCCAACCCGCGCTCGCCGGTGCTGCTGCGTTTGCAAAACGTGCTGCAGGAAACCGAGCGTGCCTCGCGGGCACTCAAGGAACTCTCCAACGATTTGAAACGCGACCCGAAGGCCCTGATCTCCGGCAAGGCCACCCCCGAATGACAACCGCATGAAAACCATCGCCCTGTTTCCTGTTCTGTTAGCCGCATCCTGTGGAGTGCTCACGCCGGTGAAGGACGTCACGGTCAACCACGTGCTCGACGCCACGGTGCCCGCGCGTCAGGTCACCGGCAGCAGCCCGGCCATCGCCATCGCGCGGCCCAGCCTGCCGGGCTATCTCGACCGCCAGCAACTCGTCAGCCGCGGCGGCGACGGGCGGATATTGATGAACAGCTATCAACTCTGGGCCGAGCCGCTCGACACCGGGATTTCCCGCGTCACCGCCCTCAATCTCGGCCGCCTCGCCAACTCTCTCAACATCCAGCCGGTCGAGACGTTCGTGACGCTCGATTACGAGTCGCTGTTGGAAATCCGCATCTCGCGCTTCGAGCCGGATGCCGCGGGAAATGTGGTTCTCGAATGCACATGGAAACTCCAACCGGTGTCCGGCCGCGTCACCAGCCCGCGGACCTTTCACACTGTCATCCAGCCTGCCGGCCCGCAGGATGCGATGGGCCCGCAGGCCGGCCGCATCGCCGCGATGAACGAGGCGCTTGCCCGTCTCGCCCGTGAAATTTCCCGCGCGCTTTGACATCCGGATTTCAGCCATCTTCACACCGGACCGCCCGTTCCTGCTCGCGAACCGCTACAAGCAAAACGTCTATCCCGTCTGGAACCTGCTCAAGCAGCTGGACACCGAAGGCAAGCTCGTGACGCCCGCGCAAAAACTCCTCACCGCACCCACCATGCCCGCGGAGAAGCTTTACGACACGTTCAAGGATCCCCAGCCACGGCCGATGACTATCAACGTGAGTCGGCGTAGAAGGATCGCCGCCGCGCAGCGGGAGGAACTGGAGCAGGAGATTGAGGCATTGGAGAAAGAAGCCCGTGCGCGGGAAGAAGAAATCGACGAGTTGGTGGGATGCTCGCCGTTTTAGAGAAAGACTGGAAGGAAGCGAGACGCATCCAGCACGGCCTGCGGCGAGACGCCGCAGCCACAGCCGGGCGCGTGGCGGAGGAAGCGCGGGAACTGGCGGGCGAGGTGCCGTTTTAGATTCAGACACGAAGCGCGTCGCCACAGCCACGCAACTCGGGAACTGGCGGGCGGGGTGCCGCAATGAACGGGCGGCTCAGATCTCCTCAATATCCACGATTCTCAATTCCCTGACCGCATGGTCAGCCCAGAATGCGATGAGCAGATCCCGGACGAGGATGAATTGCACCTCACGTCCAGAATCATCCGGCCCGGAGTAGTCCCCGATTTGGGATGGATTGTCGGCAAGTTGATAAAGAAGGCCGATCAATCTCCGCTGACGCGACTTGGATATCGCCACGAGGAACGCGGCGGATTTGGATGAGAGGACCGGTTCGTAAGGGTGACGATCAGCCATGCCCGAGATCGGTGGCGAGTTTGGAGAGGCTGGTTTTCCTGCCTGCGTCCATTTCCTTCATGAGCTTCGAGATGCCTTGGCGTCCGCTTTTTGACTGATGTTTGAGCCTGAGCAAGTAAGCGGACATGTCCCGCCTGTCCCGCTCGGATAGCCGGGCGAGGCGTTGTTTCAAATCCAATTCGATTGAAGCAGTCATGATGAGTGACCATGGTCCATTCCCGGCCATGGGTCAATCCCCGGCTTCACCCGCATCTCCACGGAGGAGCGGGAAATCGCCACCTTGCAGGCCGAGGCCGGGCGCGTGGCGGAGGAAGCGCGGGAACTGGCGGGCGAGGTGCCGTTTTGAAGGGAAATTCAAGCCGCCGGCTGCACTTCCATATCGATGCGTTCGCCGAGTTCGATTCGGATGCGCTGCATTTCGTAGTGAAGCTGGAGTCGCATCCAAAAGCCCTCTTCCATGCCGAAGAATCGGGACAGGCGGAGGTCGTATTCCGGTGTGCAACGACGGCGGCCGGACTTCATTTCGGAGAGGTGGGAGGCAAGGATGCCGGTGGCTTTCGCGATGTCTTTTTGAGTGGAGGGCCACTCATCCAGGGTTTCGCGAAGTGTCTCGGCGAAGGCGTTGGGCAGAGGCATGGTTTTCATGGCATTTCAGTGGTAGTCGATGATTTGAACCTGGTGGGCATGATTGCCTTTCCAGACGAAAATGATCCTCCATTGCTGATTGAGCCGGATGCTGTGAAAATCGCGCAGGTTGCCAGACAATTTCTCAGGACGATTGCACGGCGGTATCCGCAGGTGGTTCAGTTCTGAAGCGGCATGGAGCTGGTCGAGTTTCACTTTAGCGCGCGTCTGGATTTCTCCGGGTAGTTTCCGGGATGGAGCGAGGGTGAAAACCTTCCCGGTTTCAGCATCGGCGAAGCTTTTGAGCACGCAAGGCGAATTACCAAAAAAGAGAATCTTCGCAAGTGGAAATTAGAAACCGGAATCCGGAATACGATTCCACGGCATCGGCGCTGGAGGGGGAACGGGAACTGCGCGGGGTAAAAGCTGAGATTCTGAAAAGCTGAAATTTAGAAATGAGATGGAAATTTACCGTGAGGTCGAGCAGGACGAAAAAGTCATCGACCGGATCGCCGCCATGCGGCGGCCACGCCCTACCGGGGTTTTCCGCTGGCGAAGAAATGACGCGGCCCCGCGAAACTTCACGCCCGCCTTGCCATGGCGGCTGGCGGGCGTATCGTCGCCGCCTTGTTGCATGACGCCGTTTCTGAGAAAGATCCTGGGAATGAATTGGGTGCTCGTTCTGCTGATGTACGGGCTGCTGATCTTCGGCGTCTTCATGATCGAGAGCGCCGCGCGGCATCTATCGGTTTCCAAGGAGATTCTCAACCATTACGGCAGTGCGGGGGTTTACTATGCGGAGACTCAGAAGCAGTGGATTCTGGTCGGCAGCGTCGCCTTCTTCGCCGCGGCATTGGTGGATTACCGCTGGATCCGCTGGCTGGGCATCCCGTTTTACGTGGTGAGCCTCGGGCTGATGGCGATGGCCATGCAGCAGGACGATTCGGTGCACCGCCTGACCATCGCAGGCTTTTCGTTCCAGCCGGCGCAGCTGGGGATTTCCTCCGGCATCATCCTGATCGCCTGGCTGCTGCAGTCGCTGCCGAAAGCGCACCGCTGGTTCGGCTCCCCGTTCATGCGCATCGCCATCATCGGCGTGGTGGCGGCGCTGCCGTTTCTCATGGTGATGAAAATGGGCGACATGGGATCGGCGCTGGTCTGGATCCCGGTGGCCATCGTCGCGCTGCTGGTGGGAGGCGCGCCATTTCGCTATCTTTCCTTCATCGGCTTCGTGGCGGCCGGCTTGCTGCCGCTGCTGTATTTCGTGTCGCTGCCACTTGTTTCGGAGCGCGGTCCTGAGCGCATTGATACGTGGCTGCGCATGATGCGCGGACAGGAAGTGAATATCTCAGACGAGGGCTGGGCACCACACTACATCTCCATGGCCGTCGGCAAGTCGGGGTGGAAGGGTGTGGGTTGGAATGCCTCCGCCGAGCAGGGATCGCTGCACTCCAAGGGCTTCATCCCACGCGACACCGCGCACAATGACTACATCTTCGCGGTGATCGCGGAGGAGATGGGTTTTCGCGGCAGCCTGCTGCTGCTCACAGCCTTCGCCCTGTTATCCATCCTCGGCTTGTTCATCGCTTTTTACAGCCGTGACGTATGCGGCAGGGTGCTGGCCAGCCTGGTGGTGGCCTTGTTTTTCGCCCATGTGTTTGAAAGCATCGGGATGTGTGTGCTGATCATGCCGATCACCGGCATTCCGCTGCCGCTGGTGAGTTATTCCGGCACCTTTGTGGTGATTTGCATGTTCCTGCTGGGCCTCGTGCAGAGTGTCTGGATCCACCGGAATGTGAAACCCGCGCTTCCCGCACAGGCATCGGCTGGCTGAACCATTGCCAGCCTCCGCCATCAAGAAGCTTTGCCTGATAGGTCATCTATTGCTTGCCGCAGCCTCATGGGCATCTGCGGCGGAGCTGCAGCACATCGAGCCGCTGCGCGCCTTGAAGCAAAGCGGTGGAAAATGGTGCCAGCCGGCCAGCGTGAAAGTGGTCCACACCGGTGCTCCGGCCACCGTGACGGTGCGCATCGCAGACAGCGTCAGCCAGCGGCTGGAGCTGATAGATGGGGAGCAGACGCTGGAAGTGCAGGTGCCCGCAGGCGCGGAAACCACCGCCGTGCCGGTGCTCATCGAGCCCGCCAGTGGTGAGGTCCTCGCCTCGCAAAACATCCTGCTCAAACCGGTGCCGCGGCTGATGGTTTACCTGCTGCCGCATTCGCACACCGACATCGGCTACACGGAAATCCAGACCGCCATCGAAAAGAAGCAGGTGTAAAACCTCATCGATGGCATGGCATTGGCCAAGCGCACGGCGGATTATCCCGAAGGCGCGCGTTTCATCCGGAAAGTGGAGGTGCTGTGGGCGGCGGATCTTTTCCTCAACCGCCCGAACGATGTGCACCGCGCCGGGAGCATCGACGTCCCGCCATGGGGCATCGTCACCTCGCGCGTGGAATGGCCGTGACCGGGGCGCTCAATCCTGATCGTCGGCAGTCGCCTTGATGTCAGTGAGCGCGGCGATGAAGTCGCCGAGGATTTCCGCCGGCACCATGATCGTGTCTCGGTTTCCACCCACGTCCTCGGTGATTTTGACGACCATGCCGCGGGCGTTTTTCTTGAGATCGAGAAAGAAGACTTTTCGATCCGCGAGGATTTTTTCGGTATGTAATAAATCGCTTTCCACTTCAGTCTCCGGTGTTGTTCAACCTGTTCGAGAGCCTCACCTGAGGATGGTTCTTGTCAACGGATTTTCTCGATGCGCGATCTTCTCCCACCCGGCCGCCCGGCGCTCGTGCTGGCACCCATGCAGGACGTCACAGACCTGCCGTTCATGCGCGTCATCGCGCGGCGCGGCGCGCCGGACTGGTTCGTCACCGAGTATTTCCGCGTCCATCCGGACTCGGTGCCGCACCCGTATCTGCTGCGCTCGATCCTTGAAAACCGCACGGGGAAACCCGTCTTCGCCCAGATGATCGGGCGCGATCTGCCGAGCCTCGTGCGCACCGCGAAACAACTCGCCGCGCTGCCCGTGGCCGGCATCGATCTCAACCTCGGCTGCCCCGCGCCCATCGTCTGCCGCAAGAACGCCGGCGGCGGCCTGCTGCGCGAGCCGGAGGAAATCGACCGCTTGTTAGGCACGCTGCGGGAGGCCATCCCCGGCCGCTTCACCGTCAAAACCCGCATCGGATACGCGGATGAGGCGGAGTTTCCCCGGCTGCTGGAAATTTTCCGCAGCCACGGCATCGACGGACTGACCATTCACGGCCGCACGGTGAAGGAGCTCTATCAAACGCCGGTCCACCCCGGCTGCGTGAGGATGGCCGTGGAAACCCTGCCATGCCCGGTCATTGCCAACGGCAACGTCGTGGACGTTTCCACCGGACTCTCCTATCTCGCCCAAACCAACGCCGCCGGCCTCATGATCGGCCGTGGCGCCATCCGCAACCCGTGGATTTTTTCCCAACTCATCGCGGCGTTCGAAGGCACTCCGCCGCCCGCGCCCGCGCACCGCGATTTGCTCGGATACGTGTGCGAGCTTTACGACGAGCTCGCCCGTGAGACCCGCAAGTTCATCCCCGACGCCCACGTCCAACGGATGAAAAAAACCCTCGCTTACATCAGCCACGGGCTGGCCGGCACCTTCGAGCACGACATGCGCCGCGCCCGCACACCCGACGACTTCTTCCGCATCTGCCGCCACCACCTCGACCACGACACGCCGCTGCCCGCCCGCCCGCCGGAGGGCTCCAAGCTGTTTTGCGGTTTTGAGGAACTGGCTTGGAGCAACCCGGAATTGCGCTGATTTTTGCTCCATTTTTGGCTTGCCAAGGGGTGGCGGGGGCCTAGCTTGCCCGTCCCATGCCAAGAGTCTCTGGAAAAGCAAAGACACGGAAAGCCGTCGCCAAGCGCTTCAAAGTCACTGGTACGGGCAAGATCCTCCGTCGCAGTCAGGGGGCACGCCACTTGCTTCAATGCAAGAACAGCAAGCGCAAGCGCAGGCTGGGCCGTGCCACCTTGGTCGCTGACGCCGACGTCAAACGAGTCAAAGAGAACCTGCCCTTCCATTGAACCCAAGCCGGCGATAGCCAACGCCCCCGTCCGCGAATCGGACGGCCTCCACACAGCCTGCTCCCGCGAGGGAGACACGAACCGGTGAGACTGTGGGAGGAATGAAAACAACGACTGGTTCCAACTGAAAACAAAACATGCCACGTGCCACCAATTCCCCGGCCAGCCGCAAGCGTCGCAAGCGCGTGCTGCTCCGTGCCAAGGGTTTCCGCGGGTTCCGCTCCAAACTCTTCCGTTACGCCAAGGACGCCGTCCGCAAGGCGCAATCGTATGAGTATCGGGACCGCAAAAAGCGCAAGGGCCAGTTCCGCCGCCTGTGGACACAGCGTATCAACGCCGCCGTCCGCAACGAGGGAATGACCTACTCGCGCTTCATCGAAGGCCTGAAAGCCGCCGGTATCGAAGCTGACCGCAAGATTCTCTCGGATCTCGCGATCACCGATGCCGCTGCCTTCTCCGCCATCGTCGCGCAGGCCAAGCAAGCCCTGGAGGCGAAAGCCGCCAAGGTCAGCGCCTGATCCAAGGAAACCAACCCTCACACCGCCGTCCGGTTTTTCCGGGCGGCGGTTTTTTCATGGCCGCAACCGCTCCACTTCATCCAGCAGATCCAGCATGAGCCGCAAACCGGTTTCATTCACGCCGCAGGTTTCGCGCAGATGCTCGATGCGACGCAGCGTGCGCAAGGCCTCATCATCGAATCGATTGCCGGATTCGGGCAGCGGTCGGATGAGGCCTTGCTGCTGATAGTGCAGGATCGTTTCCTGATCCACGCCGCTGATGCTGGCGATG